>JAZNGI010000132.1:0-13001 GCA_045576375.1 Eubacteriales bacterium | reverse complement strand
GGAACGTTAAGGTTTCTGCCGGCGCGGGCTTCATCGTGGCTCTGACGGGCGACATTATGACCATGCCAGGACTCCCCAAGGCTCCCGCCGCGCTCAAGATCGACGTGGACGAGGACGGCAAGATCTCCGGCCTGTTCTGATTCTTCCCATATTCGGTTGTACCGCACGGCATTGCTGTGCGGTATTGCCGTTCACACTTTCTATCGGAGATACATCACTATGAAATTCTTCTCTCCCAAGCTTTTCTCCGCCCTCAAGGGCTACTCCGCCTCCAAGCTGGTGTCCGACCTGGTGGCGGGTGTGATCGTTGCCATCATTGCCCTGCCTCTGTCCATTGCCCTGGCCATCGCGTCGGGCGTGTCCCCCCAGCAGGGTCTCTATACCGCCATCGTCGCGGGCTTTGTGATCGCCTTCCTCGGCGGTAGCCGCGTCAACATTTCGGGGCCGACCGCCGCTTTTGCCACCATTGTGGCGGGTGTGGTGGCCACCCATGGCACCGAGGGGCTGATCCTCGCCACCGTCATGGCGGGTATTCTCCTCATTCTCATGGGCATTTGCCGCTTCGGTGCGCTGATCAAGTACATTCCCATGACCATCACCACGGGCTTCACCGCGGGAATTGCCGTGACCATTCTGGTGGGGCAGATCAAGGATTTTCTGGGCTTGAGCTATGCCGACGGCGTGAAGCCCGTGGAAACCTTGGAAAAGCTGGAAGCCAATTTCCACGCTCTTTCCACCTTCCATTGGCAGGCGTTGCTGGTGGGGGCGGTGTGTCTTCTCATTCTCATTGTGTATCCCCGCTTTGAAAAGCGGGTGCCTCCCTCTCTGGTCGCGGTGATCGCGGGGGCCTTGATGGTGAAATTCATCCCCGGGCTGGACGAGGGGGTATATACCATCGGAGAGCTGTATTCCATTCCCGCGGGTCTGCCTCCCTTCACCTTGGGCGCCTTGGAGATTTCTCTTGATAAAATGGTCTCTCTTTTGCCCGACGCCGCCACCATTGCGGTGCTGGCGGCCATTGAGAGCCTGTTAAGCTGTGTGGTGGCAGACACCATGGTGGGCTCCAAGCACAATTCCAACGCGGAGCTTTTGGCTCAGGGCGCGGGCAACATCGTCAGCGTGGCCTTTGGCGGCATTCCCGCCACGGGCGCCATTGCCAGAACCGCCGCCAACGCCAAAAACGGCGGCCGAACCCCCGTTGCGGGAATGGTTCACGCTCTGGTGCTTTTGCTGGTGTTGCTGTTTTTGATGCCCTTTGCGGGCTTGATCCCCATGCCCACCATTGCGGCCATTTTGTTTATGGTGGCCTACAACATGAGCGAGTGGAGAAAATTCAAGCGCATCGCCCAAACCTCTCCTGCGGGGGACACCCTGGTGATGGCGGTGACCTTTGCTCTGACGGTGATCTTTGATCTGGTGGTGGCCATCGGCGTGGGCATCGTTCTTGCCGCTTTGCTGTTTTTGCGCAATATGGCAAAGCAAACGGGCGTGCGCTCCTGGAAAAAGGAAGCCGGGGACGGTCCTGTGCTGGCAGAGGGCGTGAGCGTGTTTGAGGTCAGCGGCGAGCTGTTCTTCGGCGCGGCAGACAAGATCCGTGAGCTTTGCTTTGAGGAGAACACGCAGGTGGCCGTTTTGAGAATGGGTGCGGTGTCGAGCCTGGACGCCACGGCTTTGGAGGCACTGGAGGATCTTCTGAAAAAGGCCAAGGCGGCGGGGGTGCGCCTGTGCTTTGCCCACGTGAACGAGCAGCCCATGAAGCTGATGAAAAAATCGGGATTTTTTGCGGCGGCGGGAGAGGAGAACTTCTTTCCCCACGTGTTCCGGGCGCTGGACGAGGTGCAAAAATAAAGAGAAACGTCGGCAGAGGGCTTGTCCCTCTGCCGAATTTGCTTTTGCGGGGGATAAGAAAAAGAATCGGAAAAAACTCTTGACAAACCAAGCCGTCGGGTGTATAATGTCGAGGTATATACGGCAGAGTATGCCGTGCTTCTTCCCTCTTTTGCAAAAGAGAGGGCCAATGTCCAAAAGGAGGTGTATTTGTAATGGAGAAATTGACAAGCAAGTACGAAACGGTTTTCATCGTCAACGCAACTCTGGCAGACGACCAGATCGCCGCGATCGTTGAGAAGTTTCGCGCACTCGTGGAGGCCAACGCCACCATCGAGAAGGTCGAAGACTGGGGCAAGAGAAAGCTTGCTTATCCCATCGACGACATGCCCGAGGGATACTACACGCTGATCAGCTTCACGTCCGATCGCGAATTCCCCACTGAGCTTGACAGAATCTACAACATCACAGATGGTGTGATCCGTTCCATGATCGTCAAGATCGAAGAGTAAGAGAGGTATCTTATGGCTTCTTTTAACAAAGTAATCCTCATCGGCAATATGTGTGCCGATCCTGAACTCAAGCAAACCGCCAACGGTGTGGCTGTGACCAGCTTTTCCATCGGTGTGCAGAGAAGGTTTGCCAGAAATCAGGAAAATGCCCAGCAGACGGACTTCATCAACGTCGTGGCCTGGAGACAGACTGCGGAGTTTGTTGCCAAGTACTTCACCAAGGGCAGACCGATCCTTGTCTGCGGATCTTTGCAGACCAGAAGCTGGACGGATCAGAACGGTCAGAAGCGTTACGCAACGGAAGTGGTTGCCGACGAAGTGAACTTCGTTGACAAAAAGCAGGAAGGTGCCGGCGCAGGAGCTTTCAACGCGGCTCCCGCACCCTACAGTGCCTCCCCCGGCGACGTTGCCTTCCAGGAAATGAGCGCAGACGACGATCTTCCTTTCTGACAGCTGAATACTTAGAAAAGGAGAAAGAAAATGGATAAGACAGAAACCACTGTGGATAGAGCCAAACTCTATCGCAACAAGCGCAAGAAAAAAGTGTGCGCTTTCTGTGCCGAGAAGGTGGAATTCATTGATTATAAGGACGCAGGCAGACTGAGAAAGTTTGTCAGCGAGCGTTCCAAGATTCTTCCCAGAAGAATCACCGGCACCTGCGCAAAGCATCAGAGACAGCTGGCCATCGCCATCAAGCGTGCCCGCCAGATCGCACTTCTTCCCTACATCAGCGACTGAGCTCAGTCCTGAAACCACTTAAAAATTTAAGACAGGAAGGGGTGTAATTGTGGAAGTATTGGAACTGATTCTTTGTATTATCCTGCTGATCATGGCAGTATTTTTGGTGATTTCCGTTCTCTTGCAGCACGGAAAATCCAGCGGCCTGTCCGGCACCATCACCGGCGGTGCGGAAACTTTCTTCGGAAAGACCAAGGGCAGGACGATTGACGCCGTGCTTTCCAAGGTTACAACCGTGGTTGCCATTATCTTTGTGATCGTGGTGTTGTTGGTATACGTCATCTCCACCGAACCCGCAGATAAGGGCAGCGAGGGCGGTTCTTCCGCCACCAAGGGTGAGACTGTGGAACAGACCGTGACCACCGAAGAGGCCTCTACTGCCGCCGGTTCATCTGTGGCGGGCAGTTCTGCGGCCGCATCGAGTTCGGCATCGACCGCCAAATAACAGGGGCGGGCATCCAAAGTTTTCAAGAAGGCTCCCGTCTGAAAAGACGGGAGTTTTTTCGTATGATTGTTAGGAGTAGGCTATGAAGCATATTATCGTAATTCCCGATTCCTTTAAGGGGACATTGTCCTCTTCTTATTTTTGCCGGGTTGCCGAGGAGGTGATCCACGCTCATTTTCCCGCCTGTCGGGTGAGCGCCCTTCCCGTTGCCGACGGAGGCGAGGGCAGTGTGGATGCCTTTTTGGATGCCTGCGGCGGGAAAAAGGTGACACTTTCCGTCAGCGGCCCTTACGGGGAGAAGACCGAAAGCTTCTACGGCGTGCTTGCTGACGGGACGGCCGTGGTGGAAATGGCGGCAGCGGCGGGTCTTCCCATGGTGGGAGAGAAAAAGAATCCCGCAAAAACCACCACCTACGGCGTGGGCGAGCTGATTGCCCACGCAGTGAAAAACGGTGCAAAAAAGGTTATTTTAGGCTTGGGCGGAAGCGCCACCAACGACGGAGGCTGCGGCGCCGCGGCGGCCTTGGGCGCCGTGTTTTACAACGGGCGGGGAGAGAGCTTCGTGCCCGTGGGAGAGACGTTAAAGGACGTTGTGTCTGTAGATACGGGGGCGTTAAAAGAGTTGCTTAGGGGCGTGGAGATGATCGCCATGTGCGACATTGATAACCCTCTTTGCGGCCCCAGGGGAGCGGCTGCGGTGTTCGGGCCTCAGAAGGGCGCGGACGACCAAATGGTCAAGCAATTAGACGAGGGGCTTTCTCATCTGGCCCAAACGGTGAAAAAGGATCTGGGAAAGGACATTCTTACCCTCAGCGGCGCAGGTGCCGCGGGAGGAATGGGCGGCGGAGCCGCCGCATTTTTGGATGCCCGCTTGGTGATGGGCATTGAAGCGGTGCTGGACACCGTGGGCTTTGACGAATTGGCAAAGGACGCGGATCTGGTGATCAGCGGCGAGGGCAAGCTGGACAGTCAGTCCCTGAGAGGGAAAGTGGTGATCGGCGTTGCCAAGCGCGCCAAGAAGAGAGGGGTTCCTCTCATTGCCGTGGTGGGCGACGTGGGCGACGGTGTGGAGAAGGCCTATGAAATGGGCGTGAGCGCCGTGTTCAGCATCAATCGCGTGGCAGTGGATTTTTCTCGGGCAAAGCTGAGATCCAAGGAAGATCTGCGAGCCACTTTAGAGGATATTTTCCGCTTTGCGGCGGCAATGAAGCTTTGAGAGGATTGCAATGACCAAACAAAGAAAATTTTCGGTTGCCCTGGTGTATCTGGGCTTAATGGTGTTGCTTCTGGCGGTGGGGATCTTTGATCTGAGCATCTCCGAGGCGATGTATAAGGAGGGAAGCTCTTCCGGCTGGTTTTTTGAAGTGTCAGGAGAGCCGCCCGCCATTATTCTGTTCAGCTTCAGCGTGAACGTGCTTTTTGTGTGTCATCAGCGTAAGAGCGAAAAGATCTCCGACTTTGTGTGGGGCATCATCGGCCTCACCTATCTTGCCGACAAGCTTGCCACGGACCTGATCGGCCCGGGAACGCTGAATTTCTGGCAGTGTTTGCTTCTTGCTGCGGTGACGGAGCTGTTGTGCGCTCTGGTTTTCTCTTGGGTGCTTCATTTGCGGCATCGGGGCTATTTTCAGCGGGGAGAAGCGGATCCCGGCCTGGAGCGCCTGTGCGAGAATTGTCGAATTGCGGCGACTGCCTGTCTGATCACGCTGTTCTGCGCCTTTTTTGTGAAGGCTCTTTGGGGCAGAGTGCGCTATCGGGACGTGCTGGCGGGCAACGGCGCTTTCAGCTTTTTTGCCGTTCCTCACTTTTTCTCGGGGCATTTTTCCTTTCCCTCGGGACACACGGCCAACGCCGCTTGCTTTATGGCGGTGAGCTATTTTGTGAAGAATAAAAAAATGCAACGGTTTTTGCGGATCCTGCTGGCGGTGTGGCTGGCGGCGGTGGGTCTGAGCCGCGTGCGCCTGGGTGCGCATTTTCTTACCGACGTTATCGGCGGGGCCATCGTGGGACTGAGCGCCTATTGGGTGGCGCCACGGGTGGTAAAGGGGCTTCGCAAGTGTTTTGCTCAGATCCGCAAGGCAAAAGAATTGTGAGATTTGAACAAAAACAAAAAAGAACCCTTGGGATAAATGCCAAAAATTAACAAAACCGTTGCTTTCCTTGGAAAAAAGGATTATACTGGTAAAAGAAAAGCTCCCCTGTTTTTAGGGAGCGAAAAAGCGAGGGATCGAATTTGAAGAAAATTACCAAGGCCGTGATACCTGCGGCGGGGCTGGGAACCAGAATGCTTCCCCAGGCAAAGGGCGTTTGCAAGGAAATGCTGCCCATTGTGGATAAGCCCTCCATTCAATATTTGGTGGAGGAAGCGGTGGCATCGGGGATCACCGACATTCTGATTATCACCAACCGCGACAAGGACTGCATCGAGGATTATTTTGACTATTCTCCCGAGTATGAAAAGAAGCTTTTGGACGGGGGGAAGACGCAGCAGTACGACGAGATCCGCAGGATCGCGGATCTTGCCAACATCTTTTTCCTTCGTCAGAAGGAGACCCGCGGTTTGGGACACGCCGTGGCCCGCACCCGCAGCTTTGTGGGAGACGAGCCCTTTTTGGTGATGTACGGCGACGACGTGATCGACGCGCCGGTGCCCACTTCTTCTGAAATGATGCGCCTGTATGAAGAGTTCGGCTTGCCCGTGGTGGGAGTGCAGAACGTGTCCAGAGAGGACATTAAGCGCTATTGCACCATGGATGCGGCTCCCATTCGGGACAAGGTGTGGCGAGTGAAGAATATGATCGAGAAGCCCACGGAGGAACAGATCATGACCACCCTTGCCATTTTGGGACGCGTGGTTTTGACCCCTCGGGTGTTTGACATTCTGGACACGCTTTCTCCCGGTGCGGGAGGAGAGATCCAACTGACCGATGCCATGGCGCAGATGGCAAGAGAAGAAACGGTGATCGCCTATGAGTTCGACGGCGTTCGCCACGATATGGGAAGCAAGCTGGGCTTTTTGAAGGCAAACGTTTGTCTGGGTGTGAAGTCTCCTGCGGTGGGAAAGGAGTTCATTTCGTGGCTCAAGGAATTTGCAAAGACTCTGTAACGCCTGAGGACGGTCTTCACAAGGGGCATCGGGAGCGGCTGAGACAGCGCTTTCTTCGGGAGGGGCTTTCGGCCTTTGAGGATCACAACGTGTTGGAGCTGTTGCTCTTTTACACCATTCCCCGAAGAGACACCAATCCCATTGCCCACGAGTTGATCCGCCGCTTCGGCACCCTGGAAAATGCGCTGGAGGCTCCCATAGAGGAGCTGAAAAAGGTGGAAAGCGTGGGGGAAAACGCCGCGCTGTTTTTAAAGTTGTGTCACGAAGTGGCTCTGCGCTACGCCGCCAACCGTTCTGTGGAGATGGTGGGAAAACCCTTTAATTACAAGATCACGGGGGAATATCTTTTGCGCCGCTTTGAGAGAAGCGACTGCGAAGAGGTGTACGCCATCTTTTACGATAAGAGCATGATCTACACGGGGGAGACCCTTCTTCATCGGGGCAAGATCAGCTCCGCCGCCTTTTCCATGCGGCAGTTGGCAGATGCGGTGAGTTTTTACAAGGCTTCCTATCTGGCCATTGCCCATAATCATCCGGGCGGGCTTCCCATTGCATCTTCCGACGATCTGAACACGTCCAACGCAGTGAAGGAATTTCTGGCCCATATGAGAGTAACGCTTTTAGAGCATTATATCATCGGTTCCGGCCGTTTTTGCGGCACGGAGCACAGAGAGTGAGATTCGGGGGCTTAAGAGTTTTTCAGACGGAGACGGGCGAGGGTCTCCTTCACGGCACCGTAGGCCAAAGCGGGATCGCTGATCTTTTCCACGGCTTCCTCCATGGGGCAAAGTCCGTCGCCCCTGCGGTTGCGAATGGCAGGAGTCAGCACCCCGAAATCAAAGGGAATGCCGTACAACTTGAGCATCCGGGCGGCTTGTTGGCTCATCACTCGGGCGTAAACATAGCCCACGCCCATTCCTGCCAAAAGCAAGGCCGCGGCTTTTCCCACGATGGTATCCGCCGCGCAGAAGCCCGAAAGGTCTTCCTTGGATTCCCAAAGCTCCACCAGGGGCGCAATGCCTCTCATATTTTTTGTGATGGTTTTTTTCCCCTTTATCAAAACGCAGGAGACGTTTCCTTGTTCCAGGAGCTCTCTTGCGTTTTGTTTTTCCTTTTCGTTTATCACGGCACAGCCTCCTTTTTTCTCTCTATGCTACTCTCTTTTTTCTTTTTTGTCAAGAGAGGTTTTTGGCGGAGAAAAAGGAATCCGTTCTTGACACACGGGGGGAGGTATGCTATACTGAGAAAAATCCGAAAGATTCAGAGGAGAAAGCAATGAAAGAAGTCGTTGAAAAGATCATCAAAGACCGCAAAGCTCCCTTGACGGGGGCAAAAAGTCTCACGGGATGCATTCGGGATTCGGCACTGTTTCTCGTGAACGAGCAATTGACCGACCAAGAGCTTTGGGTGCGCTTTGTGAATCAGTTTCGCAACGGAATTGACGCCACCAATCAGGGCTGGCGCGGAGAATACTGGGGCAAAATGATGCGCGGCGCCGCCATGGTGCAGGAAACCACCCGGGACGAGAAGCTGTACGAGGTGATGACGGCAACGGTGAAGGATATGCTCACCGTACAGGAGCCCGACGGCCGCGTGTCCTCCTATTCCAGAGAAGGCGAATTTGATTCCTGGGATCTGTGGAGCAGAAAATACGTGATGCTGGGAATGCTTTACTATATGCAGATCTGCCGCGACGAGGCTCTGAAGGAAGAGATCGTCACCTTCCTGCGTGCCCTTTTGGATTATATCATTGCCCACATCGGCAACGAAGAGGGCAAAAAGAAGATCACTCACGCCAGCAGAAGCTGGTACGGGGTGAACTCCTCCTCCATTCTGGAGCCCGTGGTGTGGCTCTACCGTCTCACCGGGGAGAAGCGCTACCTGGACTTTGCTTCCTACATCGTCAACGAAGGCGGCGCCCAGGGCATCAACATTTTTGAGCTGGCCTATGAGAACAAGCTCTACCCCTATCAGTACGGGGTGAGCAAGGCTTACGAAATGATGAGCTGCTTTGAGGGTCTGTTGGAATATTCCCGCGTGACGGGAAATGAAAGATATAAGACGGCCTGCGTCAACTTTGCCAAGGCCGTGATAGACAGCGACGTGAGCATCATCGGCTCCTGCGGCTGTACCCACGAGCTGTTTGACCATTCCAAGGTGCGCCAGACGGACTACTACAACGGCATTATGCAGGAGACCTGCGTGACGGTGACCTGGATGAAATTCTGCGGCCAGCTTCTGCGCCTCACGGGGGAAGCGCTGTTTGCCGATTGCATGGAGCAATCCTTCTATAACGCTTACATCGGCTCGCTCAATACCCAGCACAAGAATTGCGATTATATTCGCCAAAAGTTTGTGGAAAAAGAAGGCAATACGGGCTTGGTTTACACCTTTTTGCCCTTTGACAGCTACAGCCCCCTGCGCCCCGGAAAGCGTGGAGAAAAGGTGGGCGGCTCGCAGCTTTTGCCCGACAAGAGCTATTACGGTTGCTGCACCTGCATCGGCGCGGCGGGCGTGGGCGTGATGGCCGAGCACACACTCACCGAAACCGAAAACGGTCTGTGCGTGGAGTTCTACGAGAACGGCGAGCAGAAGGTGACCTGTAAGGGCAAAGAGATCACCGTGCGCATGGAAACTCAGTACCCCGCCGACGGCACCGTCCGTCTGTGGATCAGCGGCGCCCAAGGCATGACCTTGACCTTGAGAGTTCCCGCTTGGTGCGAAAACGCATCCGTTGACAGCGCCCGCTTTATCGGCATCCGCGAGGGATACGCCGAGCTGGAGGCTTTGGGCAACGAGGAAGAGATCACCTTGCATCTTCCCATGGAGCTGAAGGCCGTGGAGCCCATCGCCTGGGACGAGGACGTGGTGTATACCGACGGCAGTAACTGCAAGCCCGGTTGGCACAGCGCGGGCCCCGTGACGGTGACCCACGAGCCCTCCGACGACGATTTCATTGCCTTCACCAGAGGCCCTCTGACCCTTTGTGCCGATTCCCGCACGGGCAAGGCGGCAGACAGCGTGTTCCGCTTCGTTTTGCCTCCCGTGGGCGAGGTGTCCCCGAGCAAAGAGATCGTGCCCGGCGAGCCTTGCCTGCTTCGCTGTGAGCTGGAGGGCTTGGACGGAGAAAAGATCTCCCTGGTGGACTATGCTTCCGCCGGCAGAGATTGGGACACCGTGATCGCCGCTTGGCTTCCCACCAAATAAAAAGGCCGAAACGGCGCTCTGTGGGCGCCGTTTTTTGCATGGGAAAGGGGCGGCAAAAAAACTTTAAAAAAGCCCTTGCAAAGCGCAGGGGGATATGGTATGATAACAATGCAGAGTACCTGACTTGAAGAAGCATCTGAAAAGAAAGGGAAACGGAAAGAATCGTCACGCCCGTTTTCTCTTTTGGGAAAGCGGGCATACTTTTTTTAACGGGAGGGAGCCAATGAAGACCAGAGTGGCTTTGATGAGCATTATCGTGGAGAAAAAGGAAAGCGTGAACGCTCTCAACTCTCTGTTGCACGAATACGGGGAGTACATCATCGGAAGAATGGGCATTCCCTATCATAAGCGCGGGATCAACATTATTTCCATTGCCATGGATGCCCCGGAGGACGTGATCAACGCCCTGTCGGGAAAAGTGGGAAAGCTTGCGGGCATAAGCGTGAAAACGGCCTATTCGGGCGTGATCTGCGATGAATGAGAGCCTTGCCCTCATTAAGGCCTTGGAAAAGGGCGCGGCGCTGACAAAGGAGGAGTATCTTTATCTTTTGGAGCACCGAAGCCCCGAGAGCGACCGATTCTTGCAAGAAGCGGCAAGCAGAGTGCGGGAGCGGATCTATGCCGACACGGTGTATGTCCGCGGGCTCATTGAGATCAGCAGTTTTTGCAAAAACGACTGTTTGTATTGCGGCATCCGCCGCTCCAACCCCAAAGCACGGCGATACCGTCTGAGCCAAGAGGAGATTCTTGCCTGCGCCGATCTGGGCGCTTCTTTGGGCTTTTCCACCTTCGTTTTGCAAGGGGGAGAGGATCCCCGTTTTACCGATGAGGTGCTGTGTTCTTTGGTGGAGAAGATCAAGCGCCGCTATCCCGAAAAGGCCGTTACCCTGTCCTTAGGGGAGCGTTCTCGGGAGAGCTACCGCCGCTTGAAGGAAGCGGGCGCGGATCGCTATCTTTTGCGCCACGAAACGGCCAACGCCCGTCACTACGCACAGCTTCATCCCCAAGAGATGCACCTGTCCCGACGAATGGAGTGCTTAAACGACCTGCGGGAGCTGGGCTACCAGGTGGGCTGCGGCATGATGGTGGGCAGTCCCTTCCAGGAGAATCGCCACCTGGCCGAGGACCTTGCCTTTATTGCCGCCTTTGGGCCGCAGATGTGCGGCGTGGGGCCCTTTATCCCCCATTGCGACACGCCCTTTGGCGCCCACTCGGCGGGGAGCGTGGAGCTTACTTGCTTTTTGCTGGGCTTGGTGCGGCTGAGCTGCCCCTCGGTGCTTCTGCCCGCCACCACGGCCCTGGCCACGCTGGATCCTCAGGGCCGCCAAAAGGCAATGGCTTGGGGCGCCAACGTGGTGATGCCCAATCTGTCCCCCCAAGAGGCCAGAGAGAGCTATCGACTGTATAATAACAAAATAAGCCGCGGGGCGGAGGCCGCCGAGGGCTTGGAGGAATTGAAAAAAGAAATGAAAGAGATTGGCAGACGGGTGGTCATGGACCGCGGCGACTGCAAAGAAAAGGAAGGGTAACCATGGCAAAATACGATCCCAGATCCTCCCGTGCGGAGGAATTTATCAACGACGAAGAGATCCGACAAACGCTTGCCTACGCGGAGAAAAACAAGAACAACGCCGCCTTGATCGACGAAATTTTAGAGAAGGCACGGCCGATCCGTACCGGCAACGGCGCCCGTTGCACGGGGCTGACTCACCGAGAGGCATCGGTGCTTTTGGCCTGTGAGCTGGAGGACAAAAACCGAGAGATCTTCCGCCTGGCCGAGGAGATCAAGCAGACCTTCTACGGCAACCGTATCGTGATCTTTGCGCCCCTGTATCTTTCCAACTACTGCGTGAACGGATGCGTGTATTGCCCCTATCATCTGAAAAACAAGCACATTCCCCGCAAGAAGCTCACCCAGGAGGAAGTGAGAAACGAGGTGATCGCCCTCCAGGATATGGGGCACAAGCGCCTTGCCATTGAAGCGGGAGAGGATCCCGTGCACAATCCCTTGGAATACATTTTGGAGTGCATCGACACCATCTATTCCATCCGTCACAAAAACGGCGCCATCCGACGGGTGAACGTGAACATTGCCGCCACCACCGTGGAGAATTACCGCCGTTTGAAAGAGGCGGGCATCGGCACCTACATTCTCTTCCAGGAGACTTACCACAAGGAAAGCTACCTGCAGCTTCATCCCACGGGCCCCAAGCACGATTACGATTATCACACCGAGGCCATGGACCGTGCCATGCAGGGGGGGATCGACGACGTGGGCCTGGGCGTTCTGTTCGGGCTGGAGCTCTATAAATACGAGTTTGCGGGGCTTCTTATGCACGCAGAGCATCTGGAGGCGGTCTTCGGCGTGGGGCCCCACACCATCAGCGTGCCCCGCTTGAAGCGGGCGGACGATATTGACCCTGACAGCTTTGACAACGGCATCGACGACGACACCTTTGCCAAGATCGTGGCTTGCATCCGTTTGGCCGTGCCCTACACGGGTATGATCGTTTCCACTCGGGAATCCGAGGCGGTGCGGGGAAGATTGCTCCGTTTGGGCGTTTCCCAGGTGAGCGGCGGAAGCCGAACCTCCGTGGGCGGCTACACCCAAGAGGAGCGCCCCCACGACACGGAGCAGTTTGACGTGTCCGATCAGCGCACCCTGGACGAGGTGGTGCGTTGGCTCATGGAAAACGGGCATATTCCTTCCTTCTGCACCGCCTGCTACCGAGAGGGCAGAACGGGGGATCGCTTTATGAGTCTTTGCAAAACGGGACAGATCATCAACTGCTGTCATCCCAACGCTTTGATGACCCTCCAGGAGTATCTTTCCGACTATGCAAGCCCCGAAACCTTGAAGCTGGGCAATGAGGTGATCGCAAGAGAGCTGGAGCGCATCACCAACCCCAAGGTGAAGGACATTGCCCAAAAGAACGTTGCGGCCATCCGCGGCGGGAACGCCAGAGACTTCCGCTTCTGAGGTGTGAATATGAGTTTACAGCAAACCCCTTCTTCCCAGCGGCTTCACATTGGCTTTTTCGGACGGACCAATGCAGGCAAATCCAGCGTGGTGAACGCCCTCACGGGGCAGGAGCTGAGCGTGGTGTCCCAAGTGAAGGGCACCACCACCGATCCTGTGAAAAAGGCCATGGAGCTTCTTCCCTTG
>JAZNGI010000131.1:0-4314 GCA_045576375.1 Eubacteriales bacterium | reverse complement strand
AGTGGACCATACCCGAAAGGGGGGAGCGGCCGCCGTTTTTGATGTTGGGGGCGGGGCGGGCGATGGCGCCCGTGGCGGGGATACCGCCGAACAGGGCGGAGCCGATGTTGCCGATGCCCTGAGCGATCAGTTCGGTGTTGGAATTGTGGCGGCTGCCAACCATGCCGTCTGCCACCACGCAGGACAGCAAAGACTCCACGCCCGCCAGTACGGCGATCGTGAAGGCATCGGGGATGACCGACACGATCTTGTCCCAGGAAAGCCCTGCGGGCAGGGCGAACTGGGGTGCTTTGGAGGTAATGTCGGGGTAGAGGGTGCCGATGGTATTCACGGGTACATCAAATACCTGCACCACCACGGCGCACACGATGACGGCGATCAGGGATGCAGGCACCTTGGGCAGCAGTTTGGGAAGACCAATGAGGATGACCAGCGATACCGCGCCCACGACCAGCGCCCACACGTTGAAGGTGGAGAAACTGCGGAACACTTCCATCAGTTTTTCCATGGTCTCCACGGGGGAGTGGGAGAAGGTCAGACCGAAAAAGTCCTTCAGTTGGCCGATGAGAATGGTCACGGCAATGCCCGAGGTAAAGCCCGTGGTGATGGTGCAGGGAATAAAGCGGATCAGCGCGCCCAGCTTGAACACACCCATCAGAATCAACATCACGCCCGCCATGAGAGTGGCCAGGATCAGCCCCTCCATTCCCTGGCTGGCCACGATCCCCGCCACGATCCCCGCAAAGGCCGCCGTGGGCCCCGCGATCTGCACGCGGCTTCCGCCCAAAAAGGACACCACAAAGCCCGCCGCCACCGCGGTATATACGCCGCAGGCAGGCTCCACGCCCGAGGCCAGGGCCAGGGCAATGCTCAGAGGAAGGGCAATGATGGCAACGATGATCCCCGCCACCAGATCCTTGACCAGTTGGGCGGAGGAATAGTTTTTCAGTACGGAGAACAGCTTCGGCTGCAAATAAAAAGACTTCAAAGCTCAAACGCTCCTTTTTGATAAAAGTCGGCTCCCAAAAGAAAGCGGGCTGCGCCAAGATTCGACACAGCCCGATTATTATAGCCCCGTGCTCGGCGTTTGTCAAGCTTTTCTTCCCGCAACGCCCCCGTCGAGCCGCGTTTTTCTCAATGGCACGTGCCGCAATAGCTGTAGCCTTGGGACAAAAGCTCGCTCACTGCGCCCCGATAGTCCTTGCGGTTCTCTTCCTTTATGGTTTTCACCAGATGACAGTGGGGCTCGTGGATCTTCTTGGAGGAAACGTTGAGCACGCAGGTCACCTCCGTTTGCGTTCCCTGCGTGGGAGAAGCCTTGGCTTGCCGATTCTCTCCCGTGGCGTAATCGATCTCCACTCCGGGCTCTGCATTGAACACGAACACGTCAAAGCAAACGCCTTCTCCCTCGTCCTCCACGGAGAACGCCTCCATCCGCACGCCCCGCGCCACCAGCTCCTCTCCCACGAACACGGGGGTCACCCGAAACATCACGTGGTTGTGACTGTCCTTCACGTAGTCTGCCACCAAATTTTCAAAGGGAAGCATTCCCTTCACGTTCATACTGCGGGTGCCCGTGATGAGATTTCTTTCGTTGGCGTTTTCTCCCGTCAGTTGAAAGCCGATGAGGTGACAGCGGTTATATAAGTATTTTCCGTCCACGAAATCGTATTTTGCCGTTTGCCAGCCCGAGGGCTTCACCATTCCGATGCTTCCCCTGTCCTCCGTGGGCATCAATTCCCTTCCCACGCAGGCGTGCACCGTCTGACAGCGCCCCAAAGCATCCAGGGGAGGGTAGGTTTCATAGGCCGTTTGGGTGAGGGTCTCAAAAACGGGAACGTTGTCCCCCACCACCGCATAATACGATCCGTCGTATTCGGGAAGGGAAAATTCTTCCTCCCCTTGCTCTCCCTGAGCCGTTTGGGTCTGCCCGGAGGCTTGCTCCGTCGTTACAAAAGACCCTTGGGGAAGCTCACAGGCGCAAAGGCCCAAAAGCAAAAGAGCAACGAGAAAACAAATCCACCGTTTCATTTTTCATAAACCTCCTTGGTGATCCTTTCGTGAGCGTAGCCCGCAAACTCCTCGCGGCTTATCAGGCGCAAGCCCGCCTCTTCGGGGGAAAGATCCAGCACCGTATCGGCAGGATAGAGCCGATTCCAGCGGTAGACGATCAGCCGCTCCAAACGGGAAGCCAGGGGCTTCAAGGGCAGATCTTCCAAAAAATACACGCCCTCTTCCCCCACGTTCTCGCAGAGCTTCACGCCCTCTTTTCCTTCAAAAAGCTTTTGGCTGAAGGGAAGAATGCAAAGCTTGCCCCCGCCCTCCTTGATAAGATCCTCCGCCACGAAGCGATCGCGGCTCTGACGTCTGCCTGCAAAAAGGCGTCCGTTTCGGTCGTCCAAACAAACGGCAACGGTCACAGGCGTTTCCTCCTTTTAATGTTTCTTCTTTTATTATATCTTGTTTTCATAAAATGAGCAAGAGTCTTTGCGAGACTTTTTATAAAAAAGTCTTGCAGTTTTATTTGCCTTGCGGCAAGTTCTATTGCTTCGCAGTGACATTGTCCTTCGGACAGTTTGCGTCCTTATGAGAGGCACCCTTTTTCTAATTTCTTTTTTGTCATTGACAGGAGGGAGCTTTGTGACTATAATGGGGATATCAAAACCAAAGGAGATCCCATGTATCAAGCCGAATTGCAAATGATCGTCAGCGCCATGCGGGAGGCGTATCTTGCCCACGGCAATTTTTCCCGCGTCAGCGACAAAGCCCCCTTCGACCAGGTCACCGATGCCGACGAGGCCATCGAGGCCTTTCTCCTGCGGCGCATCCGCACCCACTTCCCCCAAGACGCCGTTCTTTCCGAGGAAAGCGCCTCCCACACCGCCATTCGCGGCCGCACCTGGACGGTGGATCCCATTGACGGCACCGCCAATTTTTGCAAGGGTCTGCCTCTTTACGCCGTTCAATGCGCCCTTTTCGACGGAGGCGTTCCCGTGATGAGCGCCATCTGGTTCCCCGTGTTTAACGAATGCTACACTGCCATCCGCGGCCAAGGCGCCTACTGCAACGGCCAAAAGCTTCGCGTGATGGCCTCCGGTCCTCAGCGAGCCGTGGTGAGCTTCGGCGACTATCCTCACCAACGCCCCGACGATTTTGACGACCAGCACCGAATGGTTCGCCGTCTTTCCTCCCAAGTGGCCAAGCTGAGAATGTTCGGAAGCGCCGCCGTGGATTTTGCCGCCCTTGCCTCGGGTGCGCTGGACGCCACCGTGCTTTTCACCAAAAACCAATGGGATCTGGCACCGGGCATCCTGCTGGCCTCAGAAGCGGGCGCCGTGATCACCGATGTCCAAGGCAAGCCCTACAGCCTCCAAAGCCGCGGCGTGATTGCCGCCGCCGATCAAGCCACCGCCGATCTTATAAAAGACTGTTTTTAAAAGGAGCACCCATGTTTGAGCCGAAGGATTACCTCGTTTCAAAAATCGAAGGGGAATACGCCTATCTGCACGATCTGTCGGGCCAATGCCCTGAGGATCTCTTCATTGCCCTGAGCCTCTTGCCCCCGGGCACGGATCTGGGAAGCAAATTGCGCTACGAGATCCCCGAATACCGTTTGATCGAAGACTGAGTCAGGGGCATCCCCCTGTGTAAAAAACGTCTCCGGATCTTGGCTTGTGCCTTGATCCGGAGTTTTTCTTTATGCCGCCTTATTCACAGGGGGGTGAACGTCTAAACGGGTCACGTTGTCCTGCTGGGTGTAAATATCAGAGCCGAAGATCTTCAAATTCAAATAGGAGCTGTCCGTGGGTGCGGCTCCCCGAGGAAGCATCAAAAGGCGCACGGCAGTGTCCCCCTGAAGCTCCAGCCCCGTGAAGGCAATGCGCAAAAAGGTGTATCCGTTGCGCACGTCGCTCTTGAGATAATAATCGGTGCAATAACGCACCGAGCCGTCCGTGCCGTCAATGAGCCGCAGGGCAAAATCGTAGCCCAGGCCGCTCTCTTCGGGGTAATACTTGGTGTTCAGCCGAAGGGTCATTTGCAGATTGTCGGCCGATTGGAGATAATACACCTCCCGCACCTGAAGCCGTCCGTCGGAATCCATGGTGGTGGCCGGATGCACGCTGTAGCACAAAAAGCGGCTGCGGGCAAAAGGCTGAAAACAGGAGAAGCCATCCTCCTCGTGGGGAGGCTTCACTTGAAGATTGGCGGCGGAATAGATTCGGTAGGCGTGATCGTCCAGAATAATATCGTCGCTGATCTGGGAATCCCGCGTCTGAAAGATCCGCAGGAAAACGATCAGAAAGATCGCCAGGG
>JAZNGI010000130.1:0-8792 GCA_045576375.1 Eubacteriales bacterium | reverse complement strand
TATTTTACGAGGTTTATGATATCAACAGAAAAGTCCATTGATAATTCTACAAGTTTGTTTTCTTTCATAGCGCACCTCCTATTGTCTTTATTATATTACATAATCATATGTTTGTCAAATGATGCATCGCCTTACGGCGATATGATGCATTTGCTCCACTTCGTGTCGTAATGATGCGATGTTTGCCCAATGTGCCGTCAGGCACACATCATTGGCGAAGCCAACATCATTTGCCGAAGGCAAACATCATTCAAAAAAGCCGAATTTGTCCGATAGACAAATTAGGCTTTTTTTGGTGGAGACGAGGGGACTCGAACCCATGACCTCACGGATGTGAACCGTGCGCTCTAACCAGCTGAGCTACGCCTCCTTGGATGTTACCTTTATATTATACATCCTCTTTTGCCAAAAGTCAAGCCTGTTTTCCCTCTTTTTTAAATTTTTTTCCTTGCGCAAGAGGCACTTGTGCCCGCCTTCCTTTAGTGCACGATGCGCACCACACGGTAGCCCGCCTCCGTTTGCAACACCATCACCTGCTCCGAAGCAAAATCCACCCGTTGGGGCCGCTGTTCAAAGAGCGTGAGGCTTTGGGCCTCAAAACTGTAACTGCCCCAAACCTCGCCCCCGTCGCGGCCAAGCTTCACCACGGCGTATTCTCCGTTGGGGGAAACGGCAAGAGGGGTGATGGAGTCAAACTCCGCTGCGGACAGGCTGACGGTTTGCGTTTTGCCCAAGATCCCGTGGAAAAAGGAAAGATTGAGGGTGTTTTTTTCTTCGTCCCGAATCATCTCTCCCGGGTGCCACACGCGGCTCATGCGCTCTTCCCGAAAACCCTCGGGCAAAAGAGGAAGCTCCGCCAGCTCGCCCGTGGTGCCGTCGCACAGATAGGTCACGGTCTTTCCTTCCTTCTCGCAGGTCAGCCACAGATGGCGCTCGTTAATAAAGCGCAGGATCTTCGGATGCTCCAACCCCTGCTCCTCCAAACGGATCTGCTTTTTCTCCGTGGGAGAGAAGGTGCTCTTCTCCAGTGTAAGAAGGGTCAGCACGCCCTCCTCTATCCCCGCGCACAGGCTTCCGTCGGCGCTGATGGCGTCAATTCCTTCGGCGTAGGCCGAATAGAGAGTGCTCCCTTCAAAAAGAGGGCGGGCGCGGTCAAGGGAAAGCTCCACCAAGTATTTCTTTTCCCCCTCCAACACCACGAAACGGTCCAGCGTGTTGCCGCCGTAGAAATTCACGGTGTCTTCCTCTGCACAAAGGATGCGGGAACCGTAGCGGTAATAGCTCACCTTGCGGGACACACCGTCCAGCTCTACCTCCCAGCTCAGGCGCTCACAGGCCGTCCATTGCCCCGAGGAGGCAACGTAGTAGCCGTTGCCCGCTTGGGATTCGGGAAAGAAAAAGAGCTCCGACGGGGTGAAGCTTCCCTCCCCCTCTCCCAAAAGATAAAAGGAGGTGGAACGGTAGAAGTTCCCCGCGAACACCAGGACTAAACAGGCCGCCACGGCCACCAAGGCAAAAACGAAAGCAAGAATTCTTTTGTTCATATCATCCAAGCCTTTTTTAAAAAATTTAAGAAAATGAGAAAGGACAGTACTATTATACAGGATTTGAAAAAAAAGTAAAGAACGGTTACAAAAAATTTACCTCTTTTAAAAATCCCGTGCAGCCCAAGGAAACCAATTCGCCGCCCCGGCCTCCAAACGGCAAAAAGCCTTTGATTCTGCGCTTTTTTCCCCCTATTCCCTCAAAAATTTTTCTCTTTTCGTTCATTTTGCCTATGCCTTTTTTCGTGAAAATATGATAAAATATGATTCAGAAAGAAACTGGGGGAGGAGCACGCAAAATGAAACCCGAAATCGGCAGCTACGTGGTATACGGGATCAACGGCGTTTGCCGCATTGACGAATGCAAGACCATGGTGTTTGAAGAAAAACAAAGAGAATACTTCGTTCTCGTTCCCGTGAACACCAAAGCCTCCAAGATCTTCGTTCCCACGGATAACGATACCCTCATCTCGAAAATGAAAAAGCTCCTTTCTGCCGACGAGATCCGCGCCCTGATCCGCACTCTTCCCGAGAAGGAAGAGATCTGGGACGAAAACCCCGTTCTCCGCAAGGAGCGCTTCAAAGCCGTGCTTGACAGCGGCGATCGGCAACAGCTGATGCTTCTCATCCGCACTCTTTTGCGCAAGCAAAAAGAAAGAGAAGCCAAAGGCAAAAAGCTCTGGTCCTTTGAGGAATACGCCCTGGATGCCGCTCAGAGAAATCTCCTCGAGGAATTTTCCCTGGTGCTTTCCCTCACAAAAGACGAGGCGGCAGAATGGATCGCGGGAGAAATCAAAGAAGAAAAGTGAAAACGAGGCTCGAAACGAGCCTCGTTTTCTTATAACAACGCTTCCAACCGTTGGCGGATGGCGCTTAAGAAGCCCGCGGTGTTGACACAGGTGGTTTCGCCCTCTGCCAGACCCACCAGATCCTTGGTCATGATGCCGTCGTTGAGAGTAGCAATGCTTGCTTCCTCCAGCTTCTCTCCAAAGCGCACCAGATCCGAAAGACCGTCCAGCTCGCCCCTCTTTTTGAAGGCGCCGCTCCAGGCAAAAATGGTGGCCATGGGATTGGTGGAGGTGTCCTCCCCTTTCAAATAGCGGTAATAGTGACGGGTCACCGTTCCGTGGGCCGCCTCGTATTCGTAGTTGCCGTCGGGGCTGACAAGAACCGAGGTCATCATGGCCAAAGAGCCGAAGGCGGTGGAGATCATATCGCTCATCACGTCGCCGTCGTAGTTTTTCAGCGCCCAAATGAAACCGCCCTTACTGCGGATCACTCTTGCCACCGCATCGTCGATGAGGGTGTAGAAATACTCGATGCCCAAGCGTTCAAACTCTTCCTTATAGTGCTTTTGATACAGATCCTCAAAGATCAGCTTGAAGGTCTGATCGTATTGTTTGGAAATGGTATCCTTGGTGGAAAACCACAGATCCTGCTTGGTGGAAATGGCATAGTTAAAGCAGGAATGGGCAAAGGATTCAATGGAGGAATCCTTATTGAACTGGCCCTGCAGCACGCCGCCGCACTCAAAATCGTAAATGGTCTGGCAAAAGCTCTCGCCGTTTTCTCCCGTGAATTTCAATTCGGCCTTGCCCTTGCCGGGGACACGGTATTCCGTGGCCTTGTACACGTCTCCAAAGGCGTGACGGGCAACGGTGATGGGCTTTTCCCAGGTTCTCACCGCGGGCTTGACAGAATCAATGATGATGGGCGCGCGGAACACCGTTCCGTCCAACACGGAGCGGATGGTGCCGTTGGGGCTCTTCCACATCTCGGAGAGATTGTATTCCTCCACTCTTTGCTTGTTGGGGGTGATGGTGGCGCATTTTACCGCCACGTGATATTTCTTGGTAGCCAGGGCACTGTCCATGGTCACCTGATCCTTGGTGCGCTCCCGCTCGGGAAGGGACAGATCGTAATACTCGGTTTTCAGATCCACAAAGGGAAGGATCAACTCGTCCTTGATCATCTTCCACAGCACGCGGGTCATTTCGTCGCCGTCCATTTCCACCAGAGGGGTGGTCATTTTAATTTTTTCCGTCATTTTTTCTTCCTCCTCAGTTGGTCTTGGTGTAGGGCAACAAGCCGCCCGCCAAAAGCATTTCCTGCTGACGGGAGGAAAACTCTCCCTTCAGCTTCACGCCAAAGCCGCCCGTTTTGTTCTGCAAGGTAAATTCGCCGCTCTTAAGAGACTCGAACACGCCCGTCAGCTCCAGCGCATCCCCTTGCTTTAGGCGATCGTAATCTGCGGGATCGGCAAAGGTGAGGGGCAGGATTCCCGCGTTGATGAGGTTGGCGGCGTGGATCCTGGCAAAGCTCTTGGCGATCACCGCCCGCACGCCCAAATACAGGGGCACCAGCGCCGCATGCTCACGGGAAGAGCCCTGGCCGTAGTTGGAGCCGCCCACCACGAAGCTCTGCCCTGCCTCTTTGGCACGCTCGGGGAAGGTTTCGTCGCACACGCCGAAGCAATATTCGCTGAGCTTGGGAATGTTGGAGCGGTAAGGAAGGATCTTGGCGCCCGCGGGCATAATGTGGTCGGTGGTGATGTTATCTCCCACCTTCAAGGTCAGCTCGGCGCCGATGGCATCCGTCAAGGGACGGGTCTGGGGGAAGGGCTTGATGTTGGGGCCGCGAAGCACTTGGGCGGTTTCGGCCTCTTCTTCGGGCAAGGGCATCAGCACGGCGGAGTCGTCAATCTTAAAGGCCTCGGGAAGAACGATCTGCGGATACTCTCCCAGGCTGCGGGGATCGGTGATAAAGCCCGTCAGAGCGGAGGCGGCGGCAATTTCGGGAGACACCAGGTACACCTGAGCGTCCTTGGTGCCGCTTCTGCCCTCGAAGTTACGGTTGAAAGTTCTCAGACTCACTCCCGCGGAATTGGGGGAGAGGCCCATGCCGATGCAGGGGCCGCAAGCGCACTCCAGCACACGGGCTCCCGCGGCAAGAATGTCGGACAAAGCGCCGCAATCGCTGAGCATGGAAAGCACCTGCTTGCTTCCGGGAGAAACGGACAGGCTCACCTCGTCAGAGATCTTCTTTCCCTTTAAGATAGCGGCCACACGAAGCATATCCCGCAGGGAAGAGTTGGTGCAGGAGCCGATGCACACCTGGTTGACCTTCACGTGGGAAAGCTCGCTTGCTTTTTTAATGTTGTCGGGACTGTGGGGACAAGCCAGCAAGGGCTCCAGTTGGGACAGATCAATGTCGATGACCCGATCGTACACGGCGTCGGGATCGGAAGAAAGAGGAACGTAGTCCTCCCCTCTGCCCTGGGACTCCAAAAATGCGCGGGTCACCTCGTCGGAGGGGAAAATGGAGGTGGTGGCGCCCAGCTCGGTGCCCATATTGGTGATGGTGGCCCGTTCGGGCACGGACAGGGTCTTGATGCCCTCGCCGCCCCATTCGATAATGGCGCCCACGCCGCCCTTCACGGAGAGGATGCGCAAAATCTCCAGGCTCACGTCCTTGGCGCTGACCCAGGGGCGCAAAGCTCCCGTGAGGTTCACCTTGAACATTTTGGGCATGGTGATGAAGTACGCCCCGCCGCCCATGGCCACGGCAACGTCCATTCCGCCCGCGCCGAAGGCAAGCATTCCGATGCCGCCGCCCGTGGGGGTGTGGCTGTCGGAGCCGATGAGAGTCTTTCCGGGCTTGCCGAACCGCTCCAGATGCACCTGATGGCAGATGCCGTTTCCGGGGCGGGAGAAGCGGATGCCGTGCTTTTTGGCAACGGACTGAATGTAGCGGTGATCGTCGGCGTTTTCAAAGCCCGACTGAAGGGTGTTATGGTCAATATACGCCACGGAGAGCTCCGTTTTCACCCGGGGAATCCCGATGGCTTCAAATTCCAGATACGCCATGGTGCCCGTGGCATCCTGGGTGAGGGTTTGGTCGATCTTTAAAGAAATTTCACTGCCGCAGGTCATGTCCCCGCTGACAAGATGCTCTTTGATGATTTTTTGTGCAATGGTCAGTCCCAATTTTGTTTCCTCCTGTTCAATATGCTTTCTTTGGCGTTGAGAATGTGTTTTACCGTTCGTTTTTCCGCTTCGTCGGCATCCTTAGCTAAAATCGCTTCCAGAATGGCCCGATGCTCCTCCACGCTTTCGTTGGCACGGGAACCGTGGGAAACGGAGGCCTTGCGGTATTTTTGCGCCTTCTTATGCAGAGGGAGCAAGGTGTTGGAAAGCACCGAGCTGGCGCAAGCGGAATACAGACAATAATGAAAATCGTTGTCCATGATCTTAATGTGCTCCGCATCCTGCTTTTGCGTGTAGAACTCCTGCAGCTCCACGATCTGAGTCAGCTTTTCCCGATCTTCTTTGGAAGCGTTGAGAGCGGCGTAGCGCGCCGCCAGCCCCTCCAGGCGCAGGCGGATGTCGTAAATGTCGGCAATGTCCTTTTTGGTGATGCCCAGCACCACGGAGCCCTTGTTGGTAGATTCCCCAATAAGATGCTCCTGCTCCAGGCGGCGCAGGGCCTCACGGATGGGCGTGCGGCTCACGCCCAGCTCCTCGGAAAGCCGCGCCTCGGTGAGGATCTCGCCGTAGGGATACTTTTCGCTGAGAATATCCTCTTCCAGCTTTTCAAAGATAATATCCGCAAGGGATAGGCTCTTATGATTGTGCATTTAATTGTCCCCCTTGTTTTTGAATCGGTTCCCGCAAAGCTCTTGGATCTTCTCCTCCAGCTCGCCGCCGGAAATGCTGGTCTGTCTGCCCTCGTCGTATTCCCTGTCCACCCATTCCTTGAGCGCCACCACCACGGGATCCTTCTTGTCCACGGCCTTTTCCCCGGTGAGTCGGTAGTTCTCGTTGATCCAGTAGGCAATGCCCGCCAGACCCGAGGTCTTGCTGATGAGCACGGAAGCGGGACGGTTCAGGAGCTTCTTGGTGTTGAAGATATTGTAGATCTCCTCGTCCTTCAAAAGCCCGTCGGCGTGGATGCCCGCGCGGGTCACGTTGAAGTTTTTGCCCACGAAGGGCGTCATGGGAGGGATCACGTAGCCCATATTTTCCTTAAAATACTCCGCGATCTCGGTGATCACCGTGGGATCCATGCCGTCAAAGGAGCCCCGCAGGGAAGCGTATTCAAACACCATGGCCTCCAAAGGCACGTTGCCCGTGCGCTCGCCGATGCCCAACAAGGAGCAGTTCACGGCGCTGGCACCGTAAAGCCAAGCGGTGGAGGCGTTGGCCACGGCCTTGTAGAAATCGTTGTGGCCGTGCCACTCCAGCATTTCACTGGGCACGTTGGAATACTGCTGAAGCCCGTAGATGATGCCGGGGACGCTTCGGGGAAGATTCACCTCGGGATAGGGCACTCCGTAGCCCATGGTGTCGCAGGCACGGATCTTCACGGGGATCCCCGCCTCTCGGGACATTTCCATCAGCTTGTTCACGAAGGGCACCACAAAGCCGAAGAAATCGGCACGGGTAATATCCTCCAGATGGCAACGGGGCATGACCCCCGCCTCAAAAGCATCGCTCACCGCCGCCACGTAGCGATCCAGGGCCTGCTTGCGGGTGAGCTTGAGCTTTTTAAAAATGTGGTAGTCGGAACAGCTCACCAAAATTCCCGTTTCCCGAATGCCCAGATCCTTCACCAGCTTAAAGTCCTCGCGGTTGGCACGGATCCAGGTGGTGATCTCGGGGAACTTCAGCCCCAAAGCCATACACCGCTCAATGGCTTCTCTGTCCTTCTTGCCGTAAACGAAAAACTCCGTTTGGCGGATCACGCCGAAGGGGCCGCCCAAACGGCTCATCAGCTTGTAAAGATCCACGATCTGCTGTACGGTGTAGGGCTCCACGGATTGCTGTCCGTCTCGCAAAGAGGTGTCGGTGATCCAGATCTCCTTGGGCATCTTCATGGGCGCCCGACGGTGATTGAAGGGCACCAGCGGCACCCCGTCGTAGCTGTAGATCTCCCGATAAAGATTGGGTTCTTCCACGTCCTGAAGCATATATTGATAAGATTCCTGTTCCAGCAAATTGCTGTTGGGGGAAAGAGTTAACATGGTAACAATTCCTTTCTTGTATGGTTGTATACAATTATACCAGGATTTTTGTTTTTGTCAATACCAAAACTCATAGACACCGATATTTTTTAAAAAAGAAGCCACCCGCAACGGTTGCGGGTGGCTCTTCCCTTGCCTGTTGTTCACGCCTCCTTCACGGAGAGAACAAACACGGTCATATCGTCGGCGGCATCCTCTCCCACCGCCTCCTGCAGAAGGGCGGCGGCAAGGGCGGCGGGCGCGCG
The DNA here is from genome assembly GCA_045576375.1 of Eubacteriales bacterium. Lineage (GTDB taxonomy): Bacteria > Bacillota > Clostridia > Oscillospirales > SIG627 > SIG685. The sequence continues at coordinate 981 of JAZNGI010000130.1, read as the reverse complement.
GTTTTGCGCGTTCACGATGCTCTGACACAAGCGGCTCTCCCCCGCTTCGTTGGGAGCAATCCCGTCGGAAAGCATCACCACCACGTCTCCCGGGCGCAATTCCAGGGCGGTGCGCTCTGCCGCCATTTGGGGCAGGATCCCCGCGGGGGGCGTGCGGGAGGCAATGCGGAAGAGATTGTCTCCCCGCAACACGAAGCTGGGAGCCGCCCCCGCCTTCACAAAGCTTCCCTCTCCGCTGAGCAGATCCACCTCCAACAGATCCACGGTAGTGAAGCACTCGTTGTTTTTGGCAAGAAGAAAACTGTTGAGCATTTCCAGCGTGACCCCGCCGGGGCTGGAACAGCTTAAGAGCTTTTCAATGAAAAGCTGGGCCAAGCGGGAGGTGATGGCCGCATCCCGTCCGCTTCCCATTCCGTCACAGATCATGGAATAGAATCGGTCGGAATCGCTCTCGAAAAAGCCCGCGGTGTCGCCGTTGACGCTCTCGCCGTTCTTGGCGCGGCAGGCCTTGGCGCATTCCAGCACGATCCTGCGCTTCTTTCTCAGGCGCATCACCGCTTTTTTCTCCAAAAACAGAAAGGCGGGCTCCTCAAAGCGGCAGGCAAACTCCCGTTCAAACTCCTCCCGAATGCGCTTGGCGCTGTGACGGACGGCATCGGGAAGCACGCCGAAGCAATCAATTTTCATTTCCCTTCGGCCGAACACCACCAAGCGGGTATATTCAATGCCCAGGCGCTTGCAAAGGCGGGCGGCCTTTTGCTCCAGATCGGGGCAAAGGCGCAGTTCCCCCGCAAACTCCCCCGCGGTGCTTTTTAATAAGCGGGAAACGGTGCTGTATTCTCCCGCCAGAATCCCCGTTCGGTTATCCCGAAAATAGCGGGAACACACCCCCGAAAACGCATCGTTCACACTGCGAAGCAGTTCGCCGTGGCGAAAACAGCGCCCGCAAAATTTTTCCGACAGATCCTCCCGCTCCACGCT
>JAZNGI010000129.1:0-5361 GCA_045576375.1 Eubacteriales bacterium | reverse complement strand
GGCGTTCGTCCCGGCAGACCTACCAGCGACTTTATCAACAAGAGCTTGAAGAAGATCACTCTGATCGGCGCGTTCTTCCTGGCGATCATCGCCGTGCTGCCTATGGCAGTTAACGCACTGGGCATCACCCTGGGCGCCTTCACCTTCGGAGGAACCAGTATGCTGATCCTGGTGGGCGTGATTCTGGAAACCGAGCGTACCTTGGAAAGCCAGATCACCATGCGTCACTACAAGGGCTTCCTTGACTGATAGAAAAGAGGCACATCCAATGAAAATCATCTTTTTGGGAGCCCCCGGTGCCGGCAAAGGCACCCATGCGGCCAACGTGGCAAAAGCGCTGAACGTTCCCACCATCTCTACCGGTGAGATCCTCCGCGCAGCCATCAAGGCTCAGACTCCCGTTGGCATCAAAGCCAAAAGCTTCATCGACGCGGGCGGATTGGTGCCCGACGAAGTGGTGATCGACCTGGTGAAAACGAGAATCGCCGAAGAAGACTGCAAGGCAGGCTTCATTCTGGACGGTTTTCCCCGCACCGTGGCGCAGGCGCAGGCTCTCAAGGAGCTGGGCGTTGCCATTGACAAGGTCTTGAACATCCACGTGCCCGATGAAGTGATCGTATGCCGCATGAGCGGCAGAAGAGTTTGCTCCGCCTGCGGCGCAACCTTCCACACCGAGTATAACAAGCCCAAGGAAGAGGGCGTGTGTGACGGTTGCGGCGAGAAGCTGATCATCCGCGGGGACGATATGCCCGAGACGGTGAAGAACCGCCTGGAGGTATATAACCGTTCCACGGCACCCCTGAAGGACTTTTATGAGAACGAGGGGATCCTTGCCACCGTGCATGGTCAGGAAAAACTGGAGGACACCTCGAAGCTGGTTTTTGAAGCTCTCGGTATAAAATGATCCGGCTCAAAACAGCAACACAAATCGATCAAATGCGCAAAAGCTGCAGGATCGCCGCCGGCGCCCGTGAGTTGGCAGGCAAGCTGATCCGTCCGGGTCTCAGCCTTAAGGAGCTGGACCGAGCGATCCGCGGCTACATTGAAGACCGGGGCGCACGCCCCTCCTTCCTCGGCTACGGCGGCTTTCCCGCCAGCGCTTGCTTAAGCGTGAACGAGGTGGTGATCCACGGCATTCCCGACGAACGCATTCTTCGGGAGGGCGACATTATCAGCGTGGACGTGGGAGCTTATATCGACGGCTACCACGGGGACTGTGCGGATACCTTCGGTGTGGGAGAGATCTCTCCCGAAGCCAAACGGCTCATAGACATCACACGGCAAAGCTTTTTCGACGGGATCGCCCAGGCCAAACCGGGCAATCGGGTGGGCGACGTTTCCAGCCGCATCCAGCAGACCGCCGAAGAAGCAGGCTTTAGTGTGGTGAGGGAGTACATCGGCCACGGTGTGGGCGAGAATCTCCACGAGGAGCCGGACGTACCCAACTACGGCAAAGCCGGCCGCGGCCCGCGACTTTATGAGGGAATGACTATTGCGGTGGAGCCGATGGTGTGCGAGAAATCGCCCCGGGTGCGTGTGCTGGAGGATCAATGGACGGTGGTCACGGTGGACCAAGGGCTTTCCGCCCACTACGAAAACACCGTTGCCATCACACAAGACGGCGCAGTGATCTTGACAGAAGTGTGAAAAAATGGAAACAGGAACCATCGTTTTATCAACAGCGGGCAGGGACAAAGGTAGGCTGTTCTGCGTGGTGGAGGCAAGAGAAGAAAACTTTTGTCTGATTGCCGACGGCAGACACAGAGTGCTCACAAAGCCCAAGCGCAAGAAGCTCAGGCATCTTGCAAAGCAGGGCGAGAGTCCGAGGCTGGCAGAGCTCATTCAACAAGGAGCGCTGACCAACAAACTGCTCCGACAAGAACTGGCGCATTTTCAAGAGAATGCGAAATAATCGCTTAGGGGTGAAAAAAGCATGGCAAAGGAAGATTGCATGGAGTTTGAGGGCGTCGTCCTCGAAAACCTTCCCAATGCAACGTTCAAGGTGAAGCTGCCCAATGATATGGTGATCCTCGCACACATTTCGGGGAAAATGCGGCTCCACTACATTAAGATCATTCCCGGAGACAGAGTGCTTCTGGAGGTCAGCGTGTATGATCCTACCAAGGGCAGGATCATCCGCCGGCTCTGAGGCATCCCGGGGAAAAGAAATTTATTAACAATTCATGCATGGAGGTAAATGTCATGAAAGTGAAACCTTCCGTAAAGAAAATCTGCGAAAAATGCAAGATCATCCGCAGAAAAGGCATTGTTATGGTGATCTGCGAAAACCCGAAACACAAACAAAAACAGGGTTAAGAAAATAGGAGGAAAGTTATGGCTCGTATAGCAGGTGTTGATATTCCCAGAGAGAAGCGTGTGGAGATCGGCTTGACCTACATCTTTGGCTTGGGAAGAACCTCTTCTAACAAAATCCTTGAGGCAACCGGCATTGATCCCGACACCAGAGTGAAGGATCTCACCGACGATCAGATCGCAAAGCTGCGTGAGGTCATTGAAAACGACTACGTGGTGGAGGGTGACCTGAGAAGAAATATCGCTTACGATATTAAGAGAATGAAGGACATCAATTGCTACCGCGGCGTCCGTCATCGCAAGGGACTTCCCGTAAGAGGTCAGCGCACCAAGACCAACGCCAGAACCAGAAAAGGTCCCGTAAAGACCATTGCTAACAAGAAGAAATAAGAAAAGGAGGACTATTTCAGATGGCAACACCCAAGAGAACCGTCAAGAGAAGACGCGAACGCAAAAACATCGAAAAAGGTGCCGCGCATATCCGCTCCACCTATAACAACACCATCGTTACCATCACCGATGTCAACGGCAACGCAATCAGCTGGGCATCCGCCGGTGAGTTGGGCTTCAAGGGCTCCAAGAAATCCACTCCTTTTGCTGCTCAGTCTGCTGCAGAAACTGCCGCCAAGGCAGCCATGGAGCACGGCCTGAAGACCGTTGAAGTGTTCGTGAAGGGTCCCGGACAGGGAAGAGAAAGCGCCATCCGCGCACTCCAGACCGCCGGTCTTGACATCACCCTCATCAAAGACGTGACGCCCATCCCCCACAACGGATGCCGTCCCCCCAAGAGAAGAAGAGTCTAAACCAATTTATTTTGAAGAAAGGGAAAAGTTTTTCACCAAGGTGAAAAAGCTCGGTATGATTTATGGCTAAATATACAGGCCCCGTTTGCAGACAGTGCCGCAGAGAAGGCGTGAAGCTGTTTTTGAAGGGCGATCGTTGCTATTCCGATAAGTGTGCCATTGCCAGACGCACCGGTGTTCCCGGTCAGCACGGCCAGGGCCGCAAGATGATGAAGGAATACGGTATGCAGCTGCGTGAGAAGCAGAAGGCCAAGAGATATTACGGCATTCTGGAGAAGCAGTTCAGAAACTACTTCGACAAGGCAGCCAGACAGGAAGGCATGGCCGGCGACAATCTGTTGATTCTGGTTGAGAGAAGACTTGACAACGTTGCCTACAGAATGGGCATCGGTGAAAGCCGCAGAGAAGCAAGACAGCTGGTGAGACACAATCACTTCACCATCAACGGCAAGAAGGCAAACATCCCCTCTATGCTCATTAAGCCCGGCGACGTGGTTGCCGTGAAGGACGCTTCCAAGTCCAGCGAGAAGTTCAAGACGATGATCGAGAACACCGCTTCCAGAAGTGTTCCCGCTTGGATGGAGGTTGACAAAGAAAACTTCACCGCCAAGATCGTGACCATGCCCACCAGAGAAGGCATTGACTTTGAAATCGAGGAGCACCTCATCGTCGAGCTCTATTCTAAATAACCCTCGCACCGCACCGTTTGAACCGGAAACGCCGAGGCCGGGCGCCTTGGCAGGAAAACTATGTGTTTTTAAATTAAGGAGGGCCGTTAATGATAGAAATAGAAAGACCCAATATTGTTACTGTTGATCAGAACGAAGATTTTTCTTACGGCAAGTTTGAAATCGAACCTCTGGAAAGAGGCTTCGGCACCACGCTGGGCAACGCGCTCAGAAGAATTCTTCTCAGCTCCCTTCCCGGTGTTGCCGTAACGAGCATCAAGATCGACGGCGTGCTTCACGAAATTTCCACCGCGGCCGATGTGAAAGAAGACGTTCCCGAGATCGTTCTGAACGTGAAAGGAATCACAGCCAAGCTGTTTTGCAATCAGCCCAAGACCGTAGTGATCGACGCTCACGGCGAATGCGACGTGACGGCAGGCGACATTAAGGTGGACAGCGACATCGAGATCCTCAATCCCGATCACTATCTGTGCCACGTTGCTGCCGGCGGCAGATTCTACATGGAGCTGACCTTTGACAACGGCAGAGGCTACGTTTCTTCCGAGAAGAACAAGCTCAACAACACGCCCGCCATCGGCACCATCTACACCGACTCCATCTACACTCCCGTGCTGAAGGTCAACTACGTGGTTGACAATGCCCGCGTGGGGGACAAAATGGAGCTGGATAAGCTGACCCTGGAGGTTCAGACCGACGGCACCATCTCCGCCAAGGAGGCCATCAGTCTGGCGGCCAAGATTCTCAACGAGCATCTGAATCTGTTCGTGGATCTGTCTGCCGAGGCCAAGAAGGCAGAGATTATGGTGGACAGGGAAGAGACCATCAAGGAAAAAGTTCTGGAAATGACCATCGAAGAACTGGATATGTCCGTTCGTTCCTTCAACTGCTTGAAGCGTGCGGGAATCGACACGGTGGAGGATCTTATCAACCGCACGGAGGAAGATATGATCAAGGTCAGAAACCTCGGAAAGAAGTCTCTGGAAGAGGTCATTGCAAAGCTGCACTCCCTGGGCCTGGAGCTCAGAAGAGAAGAAGAGTAAGCCTTGCACACACTAATTTAGGAGGAAATTGATATGCCCGGAACAAGAAAACTCGGCAGAACGACCGATCAAAGAATGGCAATGCTCCGCGGACAGGTCACTTATCTGCTGGAATGCGGCAGAATCGAGACCACGGTGACCCGTGCCAAGGAAGTCAAGGCCATGACCGATAAAATGATCACCCTGGGAAAGGCCGGCACCCTTGCCGCAAGAAGACAGGCACTGGCTTTCATCACCAAGGAAGACGTTGTGAAAAAGCTTTTTGACACCGTTGCTCCCGCCTTTGCCGATAAGAACGGCGGTTACACCCGCGTTCTCCGCCTGGGACCCCGTCGCGGCGACGGCGCTGAGATGGCCATCGTTGAAGTGATCGGCTTTGAGCCCAAGGTTGAGCAAAAGAAAGCTGCCAAGAAGGCTTCCAAGAAGGAAGAGGCTCCCGCAGTGGAGGAGAAGGCAGAAGAGAAGACCGAAGCCTAACAAACGATTCGTGCAGGCTACGAGAAAAAGTACAAGGCG
>JAZNGI010000128.1:0-4331 GCA_045576375.1 Eubacteriales bacterium | reverse complement strand
ACGGGCGACTCCGATTTAAAAAATGCCATTTATTGCGTTTACGGACGGGAGTTTGCCTCCTCTCTGACCGAGGTGAAAGGAACCGGTGAGCAAGGGATCACCGTCAGCGGATTTATTACACGGCCCGATGCCTCCCGATCCAACAGGAGCTCTCAGAGTTTCTACATCAATCGGCGGTTTGTGAAGAGCAAGACGATGCTTTTTGCCTTGGAAGATGCGTACAAAAGTTACATGAAGACCGACCGTTTTCCCGGATGCGTGATCCATTTGGAAATTGATTGTTCTAAGGTCGACGTGAACGTTCACCCTGCCAAGCTGGAAGTTCGCTTCTCCGACGAGAGAACGGTGTATAACGCGGTGTATTTTGCCGTGAAAAACGCGCTGAAAGCAGAAAAGTCCCTCTTGGTATACGAAAGCGCACTCCCCTTGGAAACCGTTGAGAAGTTTGTGAAGCGGGAGGAAGTAAAAAACCGCCAGGTGGAATTTCAGATGGCGATGCCCAAGATCCCTCCCTATCGACCCGTTTCCTCCACAGTTAACGTTTCTTCTCCCACCGTGCAAGAATTGGAAAGGAGAAAGGAACAAGGCGATCTGACGGCAAAGGAAGAAAAACTGTTAGATGAGTTTTCTAAAGCAGAGCCTCCCGCCTTGGCAAAAGAAACCGTCAGTTCTCCCTTAAAGCCGGAGGAGAACCACATTTCGGCAACATTCTCGGCCTTCCCTCTTCAACAAGAGGAACCTAAACCCCTTACTGCAGAGGCTGTTCCGAGTTTAGAAGAAGTAAACGAGATCAAGATCCGAGCGCCTTTTGGCTCAGACGGAAAAATTCTCGGAATCGCTTTTGAGGCCTTTATTATCTACGAGCATCAGGACAATTTGTTCTTTATCGACAAGCACGCCGCCCACGAACGGATCCTCTACGAAAAGATCAAAGCAAATCATAAGGACGATTCCATTCAAATGCTCATCGAACCCATCACCGTTTCTCTTTCCACCCGAGAAGCGGCTATGGTGGAGGAACATTTATCCTCCTTTGAAGCAAGCGGATTTCTCGTGGAAAGCTTTGGCCCCAGCGAATTTGCTTTGCGCGGCGTTCCCCTTTGTCTTTCCCGCCTGTCCAACAAGGAAATTGCAGAGATCTTTGAAAAAACCGCCGCGGATCTTGCAGAAGGCGGAAGGTTGGCGGCAAAAAAGGAAAACGCTTTGGACAAAATGATGTACTCCATGGCTTGCAAGGCGGCGATGAAGGCAGGAATCAAAGATAGTTTGGGGGATTACCAAGCTTTGATCGAGGCTTTGGTGGACATCGGCAACATCGTCGTGTGCCCTCACGGCAGACCCATCGTTACAAAAATCACGCAAAAACAACTGGAACGCTTGTTTTTGAGAAACTGAAGGTGAAACAATGAAAAAAGTGATTTGGAAGCCCACCACCGTCATGGGGCCGCTTCCTGCGGTTTTTGTGGGCTGCGGCTCAATGGAGCGCCCCAATCTGATTACGGTTGCCTGGACGGGGATCGTTTGCTCCGATCCTGCGATGACTTACGTTTCCATTCGGCCGTCCCGTTTTTCCCATCAACTAATTCAGGAAAGCGGGGAGTTTACCATTAACCTGGCCTCTTCCGAGATGGTGAGAAAATTAGATGCCTGCGGCGTATATACGGGAGCGAAAATTGACAAATTCAAGAAATTCTCCCTCACCCCCGCCCCTTGCTCCAAGATCACAGCTCCGGGAGTGGAGGAATCCCCCCTTACTTTGGAGTGCAAGGTAGAACGAATGATCCCTCTTGGCTCTCACGATATGTTCCTGGCAAAGATCGAGGCGGTTGCGGTAAACGAAGAATTGATCAATGAAAAGGGAAAGCTCTGCTTAAATCGTGCGCACCTTGTCACCTATTCCCACGGAGACTATTTGGCCTTGGGGAAGAAATTGGGAAGCTTTGGGTTTTCCGTGAAGAAAAAAACGAAGAATAATCAGAGAGGTAAAAAATGAAACCGATTAAAATGAACGACGCTGAAAAAAACGAGCTTTTGGCGGTATATCAAGGCTTTTCCGACGAGCAGATCTACGAGATCTTTCTCGGCGAAAAGGAAGGTATTGATTTTAACTCCTACGCTCAAAAGGAGAAAACGCCGGAAGAGATGAAAATTGCCAGGGAGGCTCTGTTGCTGGAGAAGACAAGAAACACAACCGTGTTTGAATGTCGGTATTTTTCTTCCTCCGCAAAAGAATTCAATGGCTTTTTTAACCCTTCGGAGCTTCTTTTGGAGTATTTGCTCAATGAATCCGTCAAAGGCGTGAGTTATCGCGATATTCGACGCTGGGCGGGAGTTGACGGCGTTCTTCAGGGAAAGCTGAACCGAATCATTGAGCATCTGGAAAACGGAAGAGAGATCCTTGACGGCTGGGCCCAAAGCGAGAAGATCCTGCCCGAAGCCTACAGCAAAATTGCAGAAGCTTTTCGCTTTGAAAAAGCAACCGATTGCCTGTGGTTTTATCCCGGCATCAAAGAAAGGGCATGTATTTACAAGACTTTCGGCAAAAACGGGCAGTCAAAAATGAAAGACCTTTGCCTGAGTGAAGAGAGCGCTTTTGCTCTTCGGGATCTGATCCCCGGTTACAACGAGAATTACTATTCCATTGGCTTCACTTGCGAAAACTATGCTTTCAGCATTTGTGTTCTTCCCAATAACACTGCCACCAAAGCGGCCGCGCGGGTGGAATTGGTTTTCATGGATCGGCAGACGATCTACGTGGATGATGCCAACAAATATTTTGACACTTCCCTTCTTACCGTCGGATTGAAAAGCTGAGAATGAACGCTGAAAGAAAAACGTATTTTCTTAATCCTCGCTTATATTCCGTGATCTGCTTTGCGGTGATCTGCCTGGGATTACTCATTTATACTCTGCTCAACGGAATGAAGGATCACACACCCGAGATCACATTCAGCGGGGATAGTCCCACCGTTTCTGTGTCCTACCTTAGTGTGGGTGAAGCGGATTGCATTCTGATCAAAACACCTTCGGGAAAGTCGGTGATGATCGACACGGGCTACAGCAACCGACAACCCGATGTGCTAAACTACGTGGAGAGTCTGGGAATCTTCCGCCTTGACTGCATGATCCTCACCCACCCTCACGAGGATCACGTTCAGCTTGCCTCGGGGATTTTCGATTATATGCCCGTGGAGCGGTTGATGATACCCAATACCCCAACGGTCACAGAGTGCCTGCAGATCGTTTTGGAGAAAGCCAAGGAAAAGGAGATTCCCGTTCACCCTTGCAAGAGAGGCGAAAGCTTCACATTAGACGGCGTGGAGTTCTTGGTTCTCTGCGACAGCTCGGAAGTCAAGAATAACGACAATGCATCCGTTGTGATCCTCATGCGTTATAAAGAGCGAACGTTTCTCTTCACGGGTGATGCACCGATCGCCCAGGAAGAGGAGCTCCTTTCCACCGCCTATTCAGTGGATGCAGACGTTTTAAAGGTGGGTCATCACGGTTCTGACACTTCCTCCGGCGAAACTTTTTTAAAGGCGGTTTCTCCTCAGATTGCCGTCATATCCGTGGGATATCACAATGAATTTTATCATCCGAAATTCGAGGTAGTTGACCGATTGCAGAATGTGGCGGAGCACGTTCTCAGAACGGATTTGAACGGCACGGTAATGGTGGTAACGGATGGGAGACTGCTGAAAGTTTTTTCGGAAAAGTGAGAAAAGAAATCCCAAAAGCCCTTGACAAAACGTACCTGCTATAGTATAATACTGGAGTCGGATAACGATCCGAAACACGGAGAGATGTCCGAGCGGTTTAAGGAGCTGGTCTTGAAAACCAGTGACTCATTCATTTGGGCCGTGGGTTCGAATCCCACTCTCTCCGCCACACAATATGGAGAAGTACCCAAGGGGTTAAGGGGGCAGTTTGCTAAACTGTTAGGTCGGGTTTCCGGCGCAAGGGTTCGATCCCCTTCTTCTCCGCCAAAAATCGACAGGTTTCGACCTGTCGATTTTTTATCCATTGCGAAAGCAATGGTATATCATCACGCGGAAAGCGTGAATATCATCAAAGGCGGCATTGTCGCCCTTGTATCTCATCACACCGGAGGAGTGCATCCAAAAATACTTTCTCAATGATGATATACAAAGGCTACTGCCTTGATTTATTTACAGAAATTTAGTATAACTTTCTCAATTTGTAATATTTAAATAACATGATTTATTGATTGTAGGGGGTGAAGGGAGACATGAAGTACGAAGTTAGATTTCCAGAAGGGGAGCAGGGAATGCCTGTTTGTGACTGCCAGAAACCGCAATTTACTGGCATTC
>JAZNGI010000127.1:0-9819 GCA_045576375.1 Eubacteriales bacterium | reverse complement strand
GGCGGCAGAGTGCCCGCTCCCATCCATAGCTTGAAGAACTAAGGTGCGAAATGATACTGTTAGGAATTGATTTCGGAGACGTCCGAATGGGTTTTGCTTCCTGTGATAAGGATTGGATGCTTGCCACGGGCCTGGAAACAGTCACTGTCAGCGGCGTTCGCGATGCCGCCAAAAAAGCCGCACAAAAGGCGAAGGATATCGGCGCTCAAAAGATCATTGTGGGCAAACCCTTGAGAACCGATGGAAGCGAAGGAAACCGTGTGGAGCGCACCCTGGCTTTTGTGGGAATGCTCGCTTCTCTCTCGGGCCTTCCCGTGGAGACTTTTGACGAGCGCTTCACCAGCGTTTGCGCCCACCAATATCTTTCGGATTCGGGCCTGAAAACCAAAAAGCACAAAGGCTTGGTGGACACCGTTTCCGCCGCCATCATCCTGCAGGACTATATGGACCGTCATAAAAATGCATAATGAGAAACCGTATGCCCCCCAAAAGTCAGAAGCTTTTGGGGGGCATCTATCTGATAAGGGGGTCTTATGATCTCTTCTCTAAGGCGGTGTATTCGCTTTCTTCTTTCACGTTGATATATGCAGGACGAATGATCTTCCCTGCATTCTGTATTTCTTCCATGCGGTGCGCGCTCCATCCCGCAATTCTTGCAACGGCGAATATGGGGGTGAACAGCTCGTAGGGAAGCCCAAGCATCTTGTAGACCATGCCCGAATAGAAGTCAATGTTGGCGCTGACTCCTTTATACATTCTCCGCTTTTCGGCAATGATATCGGGAGCGAGCGTCTCAACGGTTTCATAAAGCTCAAACTCATCCTCCATGCCTTTCTCAATGGAAAGCTTCTGAGCATAGGCGCGCAGGATGTCGGCTCTGGGGTCAGACAGGGAATATACAGCGTGTCCCATGCCGTATATGAGTCCCGCCTTGTCAAAGGCTTGCTTGTCAAGAAGCTTCACAAGGTGATCCTTGATTGCTGCCTTGTCTTTGATGTTGATTGAGGCTTTCATATCGTCAAACATCTGCGTGACCTTGATATTCGCTCCGCCGTGACGAGGGCCTTTCAGCGAGCCGAGAGCTGCCGAAATGGCAGCATAGGTGTCCGTTCCCGAGGAGGAAACCACGTGGGTGGTAAAGGTGGAGTTATTTCCGCCGCCGTGTTCTGCGTGAAGCACCAGCGCAAGGTCTAATAGCTTGGCCTCAAGAGGGGAGTACTGTCCGTCTTCCCGGAGGATGTATAAGAGGTTTTCTGCCGTGTTCAGTTCCTTCTTGGGATAGTGAATGAACAGACTCTGTCCGTTGTGATAATGTTGGAACGACTGATAGCCGTACACCGAAAGAAGGGGAAACTGAGCAATGAGCTGCAAGCATTGGCGCAGAATATTTGCCGTGGATATATCGTCGGGGGTTTCATCGTAGGCATAGAGAGCCAGCACGCTTCTTGACAATATATTCATCATATCCTTGCCGGGGGCTTTGAGGATCATATCACGAACAAAGGAGGGCGGCAAGGAACGGTACAGCGAAAGCTGCTCGCAAAAGCGGGAAAGTTCTTCCTTGTTGGGAAGCTTGGAAAATAAAAGCAAATAGACGGTTTCCTCAAATCCGGCGCGGTCATCGTCGAGAAATCCTTTGACAATGTTTCGCACGTTTATGCCTCTGTAAAACAGCTCGCCTCTGCAGGGAATGTCGTTGCCGTCTGCATCCTTATCCTTTGCTTTGATGCGGGAAACCTCTGTAAGTCCCGCAACAACGCCGTTGCCGTTGATGTCCCGCAAGCCGCGCTTAACATCGTGCCGCGCGTACATTTCGGGAACTATATGGTTGTTTGTATCTGAAAGAGCCGCAAGCTCTTTGATATAGGGCGTGATTTCCGAGTAATTCATCTGCGTCCTCCTTGTTAAAAAGATATGACATGTAACAGCATTTACTTTTTGTTTTTTTCTTTCTATTATATCACAAAAAACGCTCGTCTGCAAGAATTTTTTCACCTTGATTCAATTACAAAGAGAAAAAGGATGCGAATCCGCATCCTTTTTATAGGTTACAGAATGATACAGATGAGTCCTCCGCTGCCGTCGTTAATCACTTTTTGAAGCATATCCACGAATTTTTCTCTGGCATCCTCGGGGATCTTTTCCAACTTGCCTCTCAGCTCCTCGTTCATCAGATCGTTTAAGCTTTTGCCGAACATATTCAGCTCCCACACCTTCTCGGGCTCTCTGTCGATCTTGTCTAAAATGAACGATGCCATTTCCTCCGACTGCTTTTCGTTGCCGATGATGGGAGACACTTCCGTTTCAATGTTTGCCTTGATCATGTGAATGCTGGGAGCAGATGCTTTAAAACGGATTCCGTGCCCCCCGGGCTGTTTGATCACCTCGGGATCCTGCAATCGAATGTCCTCCGTGGTGGGAACGACGATGCCGTATCCCGTTTCTTCGGCCATTTCCAGTGCCTTTTCGATCTTGTCGAATTTGGTTCGGATTTTGGTCAGCTCGTCCAGCGTGGTCAAAAGATCCGTTTCGCTTTGAATCTCCAGACCGCATCGGTCGCCGAGAATTTGGTAGAAAAGTCCGTCGGCAGGAAGGATCTGTGCCTCCACGCTTCCTTTGCCGTAGTCGATCTTGCGGATCAGAACTTCTTTGATTTGAGCACAGGGCAGAGCGATTCCCCCGCTGATCTGGCTCATTTTACTAAGCTCCGTTGCTTTTTCCCTGATGGCGCTCAAAATATGCGCCTTCGTGGGATCCTCCTTGTCAAGAGAAAGGATCCAGCGGGGGAGAGAGAAGTGGATCTCTTTGATTTTGAACTCCGTGAGGATGGCACCGATGATGCCCTGGATCTCCGGAGCGGATAAGGTGAAGCAATTAAGACAGCAAACGGGTTTTTGATATTCCTTTTCCAAGCTTTCCGCCAACGCCTTCGTGCTTTGACTTTGGGGGCTTTCAGAGTTCAGAACGATCACATACGGCTTGCCCGATGCATTCAGCTCATTCACGATCTTTCGCTCCGCCTCTTCGTATGCCGAGCGTTTTAATTCGCCGAAACTTCCGTCTGAAGTCACCAGTATCCCAATGGTGGAGTGATCGCGAATCACCTTCTTCGTGCCCAGCTCCGCCGCTTTTTCAAAGGGGAGCGGACTTTGAGACCAAGGGGTCATCACCATTCGAGGTTGTCCCTCCTCCAATAAGCCCCCCGCGCCGTCTACCACGTAGCCCACACAGTCGATCATTTTCATTCTCAGAGTGCCTGCGTCCCCCAAGGTCACATTTACCGCTTCCTCGGGAATGAATTTCGGTTCCGTGGTCATTACGGTCTTTCCCGATGCGCTTTGGGGCACTTCGTCAATGGCTCGCACCCTTGCGTTTTCGTCTTCGATGTTGGGGATCACCAGTTGCTCCATAAATTGCTTGATCAACGTGGATTTTCCCGTTCTCACAGGGCCCACCACGCCGATGTAAATGTCTCCGCCGGTTCTTTCGGCAATGTCTTTATATATATTTGCCATATTCCTTCTCCCTCCGCATAGGTTTCAATATTTCTTGTTTCATTACTATGAAGGAGAGGGCTTCTTTATGACAAAACACCCTGCAAATTTTCGCAGGGTGTCGATTTCTATACGCCTTTTCTTAAAATATCAATGATTTGCCTTGGCATTATGCCAAAAGCTCTTTGAGTTTTTGGCAGATCTTCTTTTCATCTCTTGACACCTTAACCTGGCTGATTCCCAACAGTTTCGCAGTTTGATCTTGCGTGAGGTGTTTAAAATACCGCAGGCGGATCAGCTTCTCCTCCGATTCGGTTAATTGCTTCAGCGCCTCGGACAGGGCAATGGAATCAAACACCTTTTCCATCTCGTCCTCTCCCAGGGTGTCTTCGGGAGAAAAGCCGTTTTCTTCATCCTTGTCATAAAGAGAAAGCACGGGTCTGGAAGCGTCCAGAGCGAAGATCACGTCTTCCTCGCTGATCTCCAGAGCCCTGCTGATCTGAGACACCGTTGGTTGTGTTCCTTTTTCGGCTTTAAAGTCGCGGCAAAATGCGCAGATCTTTGCGTTGTTTATTTTTGCGCTTCGGGAGATCTTGATGAGCCCGTCGTCCCGAAGGTACCGTCGGATCTCGCCGATGATCATCGGTACGGCGTAGGTGGTGAAGGCAACCGATAGATCACAGTCAAACCTTCGAATTGCTTTGATCATTCCGATGGTTCCGATCTGCACCAGATCCTCAAATTCCGTGCCTCGGTTGAGAAATCTCGCGGCAACGCTTTTAATAAGCCCCATGTTACTTGTTACAATGGCTTCCAGTGCCTGTGCGTCTCCCTGTTGCGCAAGGGAAATAGTCTCTCTGTCGTTGATGTATTTCATTGTTTAATAAGTAACGGATCCGATCTTTTTTGTCATAACCACCTTCGTTCCTTTTCCCGGTGCGCTGGTCACTTTTAAACGGGTCATGAAGCTTTTCATAATAGCAAAGCCCATCCCGCAGCGCTCTTCCAGCAGATCCGTGGTGTAAAAGGGCTCCATTGCCTTGCTCACGTCCTCGATTCCGCAGCCCTTGTCCGCAATGGAAATGTATAGCTCTCCGTCGGCGTAAAGTCTGGCTTCCATTGTGATGAAGCCGAAGCTGTTCTTGTAGCCGTGAACGATGCAATTCGTCACCGCTTCGCTCACCGCGGTTTTGATGTCTGCAAGCTCCTCCGTGGTGATGTCAAAGCGGGATGCAAATCCCGTGATGACCATTCGGGCAAAGGCCTCGTTCTCCGAAAGTGCCGAAAACACGATCTTCATTCTGTTCTTAACGATTCTCATTTTCTTCTCCTCATAATTTTTGAATGGCGATCAGCTTGTCTGCCCCCGCCATTTCCAGAATCTTTTGAGTGGATGCGTTGGGATTGACCAATAAATATTCCATGTTCATCTCCCGAGTGATCCTCGCTCTTCCCAGGATCAGTCCAAGCCCCGAGCTGTCCATAAACTGAGTGTGGGTGAGATCCAGAATCAGCTTTTTCGGCTTGTGCCTTAAAAGGGATTGATCGATCTGTACCCGCAATTCTTTTGCAATGTGATGGTCAATGTCTTTGGGGAGCTTCACCTTGAGAATTTCATTTTCATAGGATAAAAACAGTTGTTCTTCCATTCTTTTTTCCTCCTTTTTTTCGATTTTATCATAAACTCTCTGCGAAATTTGTCCGGTTTCGTCGGGCAAAGAAAAAAGACCTTCCAAAAATGGAAAGTCTTTTTCATGAGAAAGGAGAGCCTCGTCGGGCTCTCCTTGGTTTATTATGAAATTGCTTCTTTTAGGGCTCTTGCCAATTGATCGGGGCAGGAGGTGGCTTTGAAGCCGCAGCGGATACCCAAAAGGCGCTCGATGGCTTCTTGAACCTTCATTCCTTCCACCAGAACGGAGATTCCCTGCAGATTACCGTTGCATCCGCCGAAAAACTTCACGTTCTTCACGATCCCGTCCTCCAAATCAAAGGTGATCTGCTGGGAACAGGTGCCCTTGGTTTTGTAGGAATAACTCATTTGCAGAGCTCGTAGGTGTCCTTGGCAATCATCAACTCTTCATTGGTGGGGATCACAAGAATCTTGGGATGGCTGTCAGCCGTGGAAATGTCATACTCCACGGAGGTGCGAACGGCTTTCTGATTCATCTCCTCGTCCAGCTTTGCCCCCATAAACTCCAGTTTCTTGGCAACTCTTGCACGGTAGTGAGGATTGTTCTCACCAATACCGCCGGTGAATACCACGGCGTCCAGACCGCCCATTGCTGCGGCGAATCCGCCCACGTATTTGGTGAGCTGGTGGCAAAGCATATTCTCGATGAGCTGATATCTCACGTTGCCTTCCTTTGCGCCCTGCTCAATGTCGCGGTTATCGCTGGTCACCTGGGAAACGCCCAAAATGCCGGACTTTTTGTTCATAATGGTGTCGATCTGATCGGGAGTCAGGTTCTCCTTCTTCATCAGCAGGGGAACGATGGCGGGGTCGATGGAGCCGCAACGGGTACCCATCATAATTCCCTCCAAAGGAGTCACGCCCATGGTGGTATCCAGGCACTTGCCGCCGTCAACTGCGGCAATGGAGGAACCGTTGCCCAAATGGCAGGTCACGATCTTCAGATCCTTGGGATCCTTCTTCAAAAAAGCGGCGGTGCGCATACTCACGTAGCGGTGAGAGGTACCGTGGAAACCGTAGCGGCGGATCTTGTATTTCTCGTAGTACTCATAGGGAAGAGCATAGAGGTATGCGTAATCGGGCATGGTCTGATGGAAACCGGTGTCGAACACGGCAACCTGGGGAGTGCCGGGCATGATCTTTTGACAAGCGCGGATGCCGGTGAGATTGTGGGGGTTGTGAAGCGGTCCCAGCTCACAGCATTCTTCAATGGCCGCAATCACCTCGTCGTCAACGATCACGGAGCCGGAGAATTTTTCGCCGCCGTGAAGCACGCGGTGACCCACTGCGTTGATCTCGTCCATGGAGGAGATCACACCGTGTTCCTTGGAGGCGAGGGTATTCACCACCAACTGAACGGCCTCGCCGTGGTTTTTCATATCAATGTCGATCTTGTAGTCGTCTCTTCCGGGAACCTTGTGCTTGAAGTTGCCGCCGGCAATGCCGATGCGGTCGCACTGACCCTTGGCCAGAACGGTGTCGCTGGTCATATCAATGAGCTGATACTTAACGGAGGAGCTGCCTGCGTTGATCACGAGAATTTTCATAATCGTCTGTTTCCTTTACTTTTTAATTTTTTATGTCAGTATTATATCATCTTTTGCGGCCTTTTTCAAGATGGTTTTGCAAGTTTTTGGGAAAAGAGCGCTTTGTTTGCGGCGGTATACGCCCCCCTTATTGACTTCGGGAGAAAAATGTGTCATAATAAAATAAGAACAAAGGAGAAAAACTATGAATATCAACCATCAACTTCTACAATTTATCCGCAATTGTCCCACGTCCTATCATACCGTTGCCGCGGTGAAGCAACGCCTGCTCAGCGAGGGATACGAAGCCTTCGCGCCTTCTTGCTCCGCTCTCACTCCGGGCGGAAAGTATTTTTTTGAAAAGAGCAGTGCGATCTTCGCCTTCCGTGTTCCCCAAAAGCTGGAAGGCGGGTTTATGATCGTTGCCGCCCACGGGGATTCCCCTTGCTTTCGCTTGAAATATCACCGAATGCTGGAGCGTGGCGGTGCGCTTTGCCTGAACACCGAGCGCTACGGCGGAATGAATCTTCGCTCCTGGATGGATCTTCCCTTGGCGGTGGCGGGCAGATTGGTGGTCTCTCGGGAGAGCGGCCTTCACAGCGTGTTGGTGGACAGCGAGAAGCCCGTTTGTTTGATTCCCGGTGTGGCAGGGCATTTAATGAAGGAGCCTCTGTCGCCCGATCCCAAAACGGATCTGTTTCCCCTGTATTCCTGCGATGAGAAGGGGGGAGATCTGTTGGAGGACCTTTGCCAAACGTGCGGCGTGGATCCCTCAGACGTGTTGGGATGCGATCTTTATCTTTATAATCCCGCCCCGGGGCTTGTTTGGGGAAAGGACGAAGAGTTCCTATCCGCACCCCGTCTTGACGATCTCCAATGCGTTTACGCCGCTTTGGAAGCGTTTTTGACCTCCGGGGAAAGCACCTCGGTGCCTCTTTTTTGCGTGTTCGACAACGAAGAGGTGGGAAGCTCCACCCCCCAGGGAGCAGATAGCGACACGCTTCCTCGGCTGATTGCCGGTCTGAGCCGCATTCTTACCCGGGGAGAGTTTGCCGAGGAAAAGCTTCTTTCTTCCTCCTTTGCCTTATCCGCAGATAATGCTCACGGCGTTCACCCCAACCATCCCGAGCTGAACGACGGTAAGGACCGCCCCGTTCTCAACGGCGGTGTCGTCATCAAATTCAACGCCAACCGTCGCTACACCACCGACGGTCTGTCCTCTGCGCTGGTCTCCCTGTTGTGCCGAAATGAGGGGATCTCTCACCAGGTGTACTCCAATCGTTCGGACCTTCCCGGGGGAAGCACCCTGGGTCATCTGATGGCAAAACATTTTCCCGTGGACTGCGCCGATATCGGCCTGGCTCAGCTTTCCATGCACTCCGCATTTGAGACTGCGGGTGCTCGGGATACCGATGACATGATCCGATTGATGAGAAGATTCTTCTCCACCGCACTTGGGCAGGATCAAGGCCGATTGCTGATCAACGATTAAGGAGGAATCCCAATGAAACGTTCCGTTTTAAAAGAATACGCCCGATTGATCGCCCAAATGGGCGTTAACGTGCAGAAGGGCCAGGATGTGATGATCCACGCTCAGCCCGATCAGCCGGAGTTTGTCTATCTTCTCACCGAGGCTTGCTATCGCGCGGGAGCCGCCAACGTGTACACGGAGATCACCTTTGAGCCCTTAACCAAGCTCCACCTTCGTTACCGAAGCCAGGAGGATCTGTCCCGTGTTCTTCCCTGGGAATTGGAGAAGCTTAAATATCGCAAGGAAAAGCTTCCCTGTATGATCTATCTTCTCAGCGAGGATCCCGACGGATTAAAGGGCGCCGATCAGGAAAAGCTCTCCCGCGCCTCTCAGAAGCGTTACCCCATCATCAAGCCCTTTCGAGACGCAATGGAAAACCGCTACCAGTGGTGCATAGCCGCCGTTCCGGGAGAAGCCTGGGCCAAAAAGCTCTTTCCCGGACTGCGAAAAGCTGCGGCAATCAAAAAGCTTTGGGAAGCCATTCTTCGCACCTCCCGCGCCTGGGAGGATCCCATCGGCAACTGGAAGGAGCACAACCGATTCATTGCCGAGCGCTGTGAAAAGCTCAACGCCATGGGCATCCAGACCCTGGAATATAAAAGCAAAAACGGCACCGATCTTCGCGTGGGCTTCCACAAAAAGGCCCGCTTTATGGGCGGGAGCGAGCCCACCCTTTCGGGGGTATATTATAATGCCAACATTCCCAGCGAGGAGACTTACGCCACACCCGATCGGAATCGCACCGAAGGAATCGTTTATTCCACCATGCCTCTGTCCTATCGGGGACAGCTCATTGAAGACTTTTTCATTCGCTTTGAAAAAGGAAAAGCGGTGGAGTGGGGCGCAAAGACCAACGCCGCTCTGTTGGATGAAATGATCGGTATGGATGAAGGAGCCGCGTATTTGGGAGAATGCGCTCTGGTGCCCTACGATTCTCCCATCCGCAACAGCGGCATTCTGTTCTATAACACCCTCTTTGATGAAAACGCTTCCTGCCACCTTGCCCTGGGGGAGGGATACACCAATTGCATTGAGGGCTATGAAACAATGAAAAAAGCCGATCTCAAGGAGATCGGCGTGAATGAGTCTATGATCCACGTGGATTTTATGATCGGAAGCGAGGATCTGTCCATCGTAGCCCACACCTTCGACGGACGGCGCATTCCCGTGTTTGAAAACGGGAATTGGGCGTTTTAGGTCAGTTTCCGGTGAAGCATAGAATTTCTTCCATACTTGTGAGAACGGTGAGCTTGTATTTTTTTGCAAGCTCACTTGTACTTTCAAAGCCGAACAGTAGATTTTCCTTCCGGTGCGCATCGGAGGAAAACACCACAGGGAGCTTTAAGCAGCCCACGGCATCCAAAAGAAAGGGCGCGGGGAAGGGGGAGCTTCGGTATCCCCGGCTCATGGCTCCCGTGTTCAGTTCCAGAACCACTCGCTTAGTCCCGATTTGCTCCAGGGCATCCAGGGCCGCTTTTCGGTATTCCTTGCTGTTTTCGTCCAGAAGCGGGTCTGTTTGGTTAAATTTAGTCACCAGGTCAAAGTGGCCCAGAATGTCACAGTGGGTGCGATCGGGAA
>JAZNGI010000126.1:0-17235 GCA_045576375.1 Eubacteriales bacterium | reverse complement strand
CCGCAAAAACTACCGTGACTCCCTCTTCGGCCTCAATTACCACAGCGCCCAAGATCACCGCGGCGATCACACCGGCCACGACCACCGCGGCAAAGCCCGCAGTAAGCACTGCCGCCCCCGCCACCTCAGCTCCCGCGGCTGCCGTTTCTTCAACCGCCGCGCCCGTAAACTCCTCTGCGAGCGCGACTGCCGCACCTTCCTCTTCTCAGGCTCCTGTGACAACGCAAAGCACCGCACCCGCAAGCTCCTCTGTTGCGGCTTCTTCCTCGGTCAGTCAGTGAGGAGGCGCCCATGAGTAAGCTGTTCGTTCGTGTCCTTGCCGCCCTTCTTGCCTTGTTGATGGTAGGAGGAAGTGTGTACACCTTTTTGGCCCAGTTATAGAAGATTCCCGCCTGCGAGGACCGGTCTCACAGGCGGGATGATTCTTCATGAGGGCTACTTGAATAATCGGGAAGGGTAGTGTATAATAAATAAAGTCTCTCCCTCACAGCGGTTGCGGGAGAAGAACTACATCCAGGTGCGATAATACATTTTGGGCAGAATGGTAGATTCTCCCGAAACGTATTCGTCCATAAAGGTGCAGAATCGGTCGAAATCCTTCATCTTTTCCAAGGGAGGAAGGGAGATCAGAATCACGGTGGTAAGAGCGTAGGTCTCTTCTGCTCTGGTCATTGCAAAGTGATACACCTCGTTGGCGAGATTGTTGGTGGGCTTGGTGTTAACGTCGTAATCAAACCCGTAGATCTCCAGCGCCTTTTTCAGCTTGTTGATGTGATAGGTGGTTTCCAGTAATGCGCCGTCACGGAGGGCAAATTGTTCCAGTGTCACTTTGTCGATGTTTTTCTTTTCGGAGAAAATGAGAATCTGATCCGGCGTTGCCGCTTGAAAAAAGCAGTCGATCTGCACCAGAGAGGTTTCCTTGACACGCTTCATTCGTAATTGGTTCGAATTGATGGGAAAGATGGTATCCAGCAATTTTTGAGAGGGACTGTTTTTATAATCAAAAGACGTAAGAAGAATAAACATCGTATGCCTCCTTTTGAGTGATATTATAACTCCGCCGCACCGGTTTGTCAATCTTGATACAGGATAAGGAAAAGAAAGTTTTATGCTTTGTGTGAAAAACCTTTCTCTTTCTCCCGATCAGGGGGAGAAAGAGCTGAAGAAAAAAAGCGCGGGAAAGCTTGGTCTTGCCCTCTCAGAGATCCTGGACGTGCAGATCCTTAAGCGCTCCCTGGACTGTCGAAAAAAGAATGATCCCCGTTACGTGTACACCGTCGCCGTCAAGGTAAAACGCCTCCCATCTCAAAAGATCCTTCAGCGGGAGGGGATCACCCGTTACGTTCCCTTTTCTTATCAGATCCCCCTTTGTCGATCCCAAGAGCGTCCCGTGGTCGTGGGGATGGGCCCCGCAGGCCTTTTTGCCGCTTTGGTGCTTGCGCGCGCAGGCCTGCGCCCCGTGGTGCTGGAGCGGGGAGATCCCGTTGAACTAAGGCAAGAGAAGGTGGAAGCCTATTGGAGCCGGGGCGAGTTGGACGAGGAAAGCAACGTTCAATTCGGAGAAGGCGGCGCAGGAACTTTCTCCGACGGGAAGCTCAACACGGGAATTCGAGATGAGCGCATCTCTTTCGTGCTGCAAACCTTTCACCGTTTCGGAGCTGATGCTTCCGTTTGTTATGATGCTAAGCCCCACGTGGGAACCGACGTTTTGTCGTTGATCGTCCGTAACATCAGAGAAGAGTTGATCGCCTTGGGAGCATCCATTCATTTTCGCTCCCGTTTTTGCGGCTTTAGCACCAAGGACGGAAATCTCGCAGAAGTTTCTTATATTCACCACGGGGAGAAAATCTCACTTCCCGCATCACACTTGATCCTTGCGTTGGGACACAGTGCCAGGGATACCTTTCAAATGCTTTGGCATGAGGGCGTTAACATGCGGGCCATGCCCTTTGCCGTGGGTGTGAGAATCGAGCATCCCCAATCTCTGATCAACCTCGCACAATTCGGCAAGGATGCCTTGGAGCACTTTTCACTCCCCGCTGCGGAATATAAGCTTTCCTTTTGCTCTGAGCAAGGAGAGAAGGTTCATACCTTCTGTATGTGTCCCGGCGGCGCAGTTGTGGCCGCATCTTCCGATAGCCGCGGGATCGTTACCAACGGAATGAGTTACAGTCAGAGAAACGCAGCAAACGCCAACAGCGCCCTTTTGGTTTCCTTTGACGGACTGTGCCCCCAAGGGGATGACCCTTTGGCGGGAATGCGCTTCCAAGAAGAGATCGAAAGAAAAGCCTTTTTGGCGGGAGGGGGCGATCACCGTGCTCCCGCCCAGCTTGTGGGAGAGTTTTTAAAGGACGAGATCCCTCTTGCATTCCGCTCTGTCACCCCAAGTTACCGTCCCGGAGTCAAATTTTGCGATCTGCGGGAAGTGCTGGGAGAAAAAGTTTGTGAAAGCCTCAAAAAAGGAATTCTTTGGATGGAAACGAAATTACCGGGCTTTGCCCACCCCGATGCCGTTTTGACCGCGCCCGAAACCAGGAGCTCCTCTCCGGTTCGGATCCTTCGTGATGAAAACGCCAATGCCAGCGTGAAAGGCATCCTTCCCTGCGGAGAAGGTGCGGGGTACGCCGGAGGCATCGTTTCCGCCGCTGTGGACGGAATTCTTTGTGCCGAGAAGGTTCTTGCCCAAATGGAAAGAAGGGAGGAATAAGCAATGTTTCTGCCGATCAACAGGGAAGATATGGTAAGCCGCGGATGGAACGAGGTTGACATCGTCATCGTTACGGGGGATGCCTATGTGGATCACCCCAGCTTCGGAACTGCCATCGTTTCCCGCGTCCTTGAAGATGCAGGCTACCGAGTAGGAATCGTTGCCCAGCCAAGAAACGAGGAGGACTACCGCCGTTTCGGGAAACCCAGGTTGGCCTTCTATATCAACAGCGGAAACATTGATTCCATGGTTGCCCATTACACCGTTGCCAAAAGACGGCGCTCCAAGGATTATTACACGCCCGGCGGCGTGATGGGGCTTCGCCCCGACCGTGCCGTAACCGCCTACAGTAAAACTGCCAAAAGAGTGTATCCCGATGTTCCCGTGGCCATCGGCGGCGTGGAAGCATCTCTGCGGCGTTTTGCCCACTACGATTATTGGAACGACAGGGTAATGCCGGGGATCCTCATAGACAGTAAGGCGGATCTTCTTATGTTCGGAATGGGGGAGAAGCAGTGCGTTCAGATTGCCGACTGTCTCCGTGACGGTTGGAACGTTCGGGATATCACTCATATTCCCGGAACCGCCTATCTTGCTCCCTCCGATGCCTGGATCCCTGAAGAGTACCTTTCTCTTCCCGCCTTTGAAGAGGTTTCTCTTAAAAACGAGCAAGGCTATCGGGATTACGCCCTTGCCTGTCGGATCCAACAGGAGGAGCACGATGCCGTTCGGGGCAAAGGGCTTGTTCAGATGCACGGTTCTTGCGCTGTTGTGCAAAATCCGCCGATGCCTCCCTTAACTACCGAGGAATTGGATCACGTGTATGAATTGCCCTATATGCGGGATTATCATCCTTCTTACCGAGAGCTGGGAGGAGTTCCCGCCATTGAAGAAGTGAAGTTTTCCATCGTTCATAACCGAGGATGCTTCGGCGCCTGCAATTTCTGCTCCATTGAGTATCACCAAGGGCGTCGAGTCTCGGTGCGAAGTGCCGAGAGCGTTTTGAAGGAAGCAGAGCTGTTAACGAAGCTGGATGGATTCAAGGGGTATATTCACGATGTGGGCGGGCCCACGGCGAATTTCCGCGCCCCATCCTGTGATCTGCAGTTGAAAAACGGGCTGTGCAAGAGTAAAAAATGTCTTGCTCCCGCTCCTTGCAAGAATCTCAAGGTGGATCACGGGGAATATCTGGATCTGTTGCGCCGAATGCGCAAGATCCCGGGAATAAAAAAGGTGTTCATCCGTTCGGGCATCCGTTTTGATTATCTGATGTGCGATAAGGATGAGAGTTTTTTCCGTGAACTGGTGCAGCATCACGTCAGCGGTCAGCTGAAAGTAGCGCCGGAGCATTGCTCTGCAGGGGTGCTTCCCGCCATGGGAAAGCCCTCCATTGCCACCTACCGTAAGTTTAAGTCCAGGTTCTATCAACTAACGGAGTCCATGGGAAAAAAGCAGTATTTAGTGCCCTATCTCATGTCCTCTCACCCCGGGAGCACCGTAAAGGATGCCATTGAATTGGCGTGTTTTCTAAAGGAGGAAAAACTCCATCCCGAGCAGGTGCAGGATTTCTATCCCACTCCGGGGACTGTTTCCACCTGCATGTTCTACACGGGGCTGGATCCCGTAACCATGAAAAAAGTCTATGTTGCCAGATCAAAAGAAGAAAAGGCGGCACAACGGGCTTTGTTGCAGTATTTCCGTCCTCAAAACCGAGAATTGATCCTAAAGACGCTGAGAGAAGCGGGAAGGGAAGACCTTATCGGCTTTGCTCCCCAATGTCTTGTCAAGCCCGAAAGATCCTCTCCCGGGCCTTACCCCACAAAGCCCAAGGCACAGGAGAAAAGGCGGGAGAAAAAAACTGCTCTTTCCAAACATAAAAAGCAGATCCGCGCCGCCGCGAAGAAGAAAAAGAAATAAGGAGCCAAATTTATGATTTCCGTGATCCGTTCCCGCCCCGAGGACGATGCGAGCCGCTCTTTCAAAGAGCTTGCGGTGTACGATCTTCTCGACAGCCTTTCGGTTCCCTACGACCGAGCCGACCATGAGGCCGCCGCCACAATGGAGGATTGCCTTGCCATTGACAGGGCTCTCGGCGTTACTATGTGCAAAAATCTCTTTCTGACTAACCGTCAGCAGACTGCGTTTTATCTTTTGCTTATGCCGGGAGATAAGCCCTTCAAGACCAAAGATCTCAGCGCTCAGATCAATTCCGCCCGTCTTTCCTTCGGCTCTCCCGAGTTGATGGAGAAAATGCTGGGTGTTTTGCCCGGAAGCGCCACGGTGTTCGGTTTAATGAACGATAATGAAAAGCAGGTGCGACTGCTCATCGATGCAGATATTCTTAAAGAAGAATATATCGGCTGTCACCCCTGTGTCAACACCTCCAGCGTGAAGCTGAAAACCTCCGATCTGATCCAAAAGGTCCTTCCCGCGATTCAGTACGACTATACCGTTGTCCATTTATAAGGAGAAGTTATGTCAATTTTATCTGTTAGTTTTTTGATCTATCTTTGCGTGGGCGTTTGCTTATACCACCTGCTTCCTTTGAAGATACGCCCCTTTTGGCTTCTTTGCCTGAATTTCTTTTTCTATCTTTCCTTTGATCACCGCTACCTTCTCTTTTTGATTTTTACCGCTCTGACTTGTTATCTGTGTTCTTTAACTCTGGAAAAGCTTTCCTGTTCCTCCGTGAAAAAGCTCTGTTTTGGCTTGACTCTCAGCATCAATGTTTTTCTGCTCCTCTTTTTGAAATTTTCTCCCTACGTCAGCCAAAGAGTCTTTTCCTTGTTTGGAACGAAGCCCCCCTCGTTTTTCACCAACGTTTTGGTTCCTGTTGGGATCTCATTTTATACCCTTCAGATCGCTTCCTATCTGATCGACGTGTATAAAGGAAAGATCAAGGCAGAAAAAAATCCTTTTCGATTTATGAGCTTCTGCACCTTTTTCCCTTTGATGCTCCAAGGGCCCATTTCTCGCTACGATCAACTGGCTCCTCAATTATTTCCCCAAGAAAAGAGCGCGGACGTTTATCGTGATCTTACCTTCGGTGCCCAATTGATCCTTTGGGGATTTTTCAAGAAGCTTGTTATTGCCGATCGGGCGGCGATTGTCGTTAACGCCGTGTTTAATGCTCCCTCAGAACATAGCGGCTTGACCGTTGTTGTGGCGGTTTTATTGTATACCCTTCAGATCTACACTGATTTTTCCGGGTGTGTGGATATTTGTCGCGGCGCCGCGCAGATGCTTGGCATTGATGTAATTCAGAATTTCCGCCAGCCCTATTTTGCCACCTCCGTTCAGGATTTTTGGAAGCGTTGGCATATGTCGCTTTCCGGATGGTTTCGGGACTATATCTATATTCCCTTGGGCGGAAACAGGAAAGGCATTGTTCGCAAGTACCTCAACGTGCTGATTGTATTTTTAATCAGTGGCATTTGGCACGGTGTGGGCGTTCATTTTTTGGTGTGGGGCATTCTCCACGGTGTTTATCAAATCATCGGCGCCTTGAGTCTCCCTTTGAAGAAGCGGGTGGAGGAACGCCTGAGCATCCAAAGGGATCAAGGTCTATGGCTCTGGGTGCGCCGCGGGATCACTCTGATCCTGATCTCATTATCCTGGCTTGTTTTCCGCGCCAATTCAACTCAATCTGCTGTGGATATGTTCTTTAGTATGTTCAGATCCACCCGAGGTAGTTTGTTCCCTGAGGCCGCAACCACCGATTTGATGATTCTGGCCGTTTCGATTTTACTTCTTGTTGTTACCTCCTACTATCGGGAACAGGGGTTCAGTATTCGAAAAAAAGTTGCTCAAACCCCGTTGCCCGTCAGATGGAGCTTGTACCTTGTTCTGTTTGCAGTGGTACTGGTCCTGGGGGTGTACGGCCCGGGATTTTCATCCTCTTCGTTTATTTATATGAATTTCTGAGAAAGGAGACAGAGATAGAATGAAGCAAAGAAAAGTTTCACAATGGATCCGCTGTGCGGCATTTCTTCTGATCGCCGCTTGTCTTTTCTCTTTTCTGACCTCCGTCCTTGAACGAAAGACCTATACGGGCGCTTGGAACTATATGGCCAAACTCAATGAGTTCTACTCCTTGGAAGAGGATTCCCTTTCCTATGTGGTGCTTGGCTCCAGTCACGCCTATTGCACCGTGAACCCCTTAACACTTTGGAATGAAACGGGAATCAAGGGTTTTGTGCTTGCCACGCAGCAGCAGCCTCTTCGCGCCACCTATCACTATTTAGTAGAAGCTTTCAAGACCCAAAGTCCCGAGGTGGTTTTCGTGGAGGGATATATGGGCGCTTCTGCAGATTCCACCGATGCAGTGCTATACGATGCTGTTGATCCTTTGGGTTTCTCTTTGAATAAACTGCAAATGATCTCAGCGCTCGTTGATGCGCCCAAGCAGGCAGATTATGTTTTCAATATCGCTAAATATCATACCCGCTGGTCACAGTTAAGCGCAGACGAGCTTCTCCGAGCCTTAGACGAGCCGGTGGATATTTATAAAGGTTTTGTCCCGTTGGAGAATTCATATCAAGGGTATAATTTCATCCCTGATGATTCCTTGATCGGAGAAGCGTACTTACCGGAGGAAAACCTTGCGGCGCTCAACGATATTTTAGAGCTGTGCAACGCGCATTCCGCTCGTTTGGTGCTTTTGATCGCCCCCTACGATCCCTCGGCAGATTCTGTTGCCCGAGCCATCAAGGCCGAGACGCAGTGGGCAAAGGAAAAGAATGTTGACGTGTGGGATTACAGCCGCAACCTTAACGACCTTGGTTTAGATCCTGCAGAGGATTACTATGATAAAGAGCATTTAGATTGCAGCGGGGCCGATAAGATCAGCGTTGATATGGGCAGACGTCTTGTTTCTTTGGGAATCCAAGGGGATCCCGTTGATGATGAATGGACAGCGCACTTTAATACCTATCGGAAAACATTCAGGCAGGAAGGATAATCAATGAGAAACATTTTAATCGTTGTAGATATGCAAAACGACTTTATCGACGGAGTTTTGGGAACCTGGGAAGCCAAAGAAATAGTTTCCAAGGTAAAAGAGAAGATCAACGGCTTTCACGGGGAACTTATTTACACCCGTGACACTCACTCCGAGGGCTACCTGTCTACCAGAGAGGGGAGAAAGTTGCCCGTGGAGCATTGCATCCGCAACACAAAAGGCTGGCAGATCCACGACGAGCTCTATCAAAAGGGTGCCTTGGTCTTTGATAAGCCTGTTTTCGGGAGCAAGGAACTGGCTGCGTATCTTGAAAAAGAAAACTTGCGTGACACCATCGGAGAAATCAC
This sequence comes from Eubacteriales bacterium, assembly GCA_045576375.1. Taxonomy (GTDB): domain Bacteria; phylum Bacillota; class Clostridia; order Oscillospirales; family SIG627; genus SIG685. The sequence goes on along the minus strand of JAZNGI010000126.1, from coordinate 9,221 downwards.
GCTCGTGGGTGTCTGTACCGATATTTGCGTGATCTCCAATGCAATGCTTTTAAAAAACTTTTTGCCTGAATGTGAGATCTCGGTGGATGCCTCCTGTTGCGCCGGAGTGACTCCGCAAAGCCATCTGATCGCTTTGGAAGCGATGAAGGCCTGTCAGATCAACGTGATCAATTCCGCGGGAATATAAAAATGAAATACGATCACGTGGTGGAAGGCACGTTTTGCTCCCGCCCCAACCGCTTTGTTGCCCGGGTGATGATCGAAGGAGAAATGCACACGGTGCACGTAAAAAACACGGGAAGATGTAAGGAGCTTCTGATTCCGGGGGTAAGAGTGTATTTAGAGAAAGCCAAAAACCCCGCCCGCAAGACCTCGTTCGATCTGATCGCCGTGGAAAAGCAACGGGGAGCTTCTCCGTTACTTATCAATATGGATTCTCAAGCGCCCAATCGCCTGGTGGAGGAGTGGATCCCCGAAAGCGGATTGTTTTCGCCCGATGCCACGATCCGTCGGGAGGTGTCCTTTGAGAGTTCCCGCTTTGATCTTTTGGTTTCCGAGGGAGAGAAAAAGAGCTTTATTGAAGTGAAGGGTGTGACCCTGGAAAGGGACGGAGTGGCTCTGTTTCCCGATGCTCCCACTCTGAGGGGAGTGAAGCACCTTCGTGAACTGACTGAATGCAAGAAACAAGGCTTTGGCGCCTTTGTGATTTTCGTGGTGCAAATGAAGGGCGTGAAAGGCTTCGCCCCCAACGCCGATTGTCACAGAGAGTTTGCAAACGTGCTGACAAAAGCGAAAAAAGAAGGGGTGCGTGTGCTCTGTGTGGATTGCCGTGTCAGTGCTGACGAGGTGACGGTGGATGGAGATGTTCCCCTTTTGTTTTAAGAAAAACTCCCTGTAGGACGGGGGCGCCCGGCTGCGCGGGTTCCTATTGTTTCACGTGAGACTCTGAAAAAAATCATGCATTGACAGATGGCCTCTTCCTTCGACGGGAGAGGTCATTCTTCCTCTCTTCCGCTTCCCGTGCGAATGAAGATCTTCAGTAAGGCCTTGCCGTCAAAGGGAATCAAGGGATACAAATAATTTTTTCCGTCCACGCTCTTGGTGAAAGCAAGAAGCACGAAGAAGAAAACGCTTCCTCCTATCAATCCCCAGAGTCCGAAAAATTCCGTCAGCAAGATCAGGCTCATTCGCTGAAATTTAAAAGAATACCCCAATTCCAGATTGGAGGGCACAAAGTTTGCCATGGCGGTGAATGCGGAATACAGGATCGTCTGGGGAACAAACCACCCGCTTTTCACGGCGTAGTCTCCCAGCAATAAGCCTCCCACGATGCTCAGAGAGTTGGAAAGGGAGGAGGGGGTGTTCAGCGATGCTAACCTCAGTCCGTCAATGGCAAATTCAATAATTAACAACTGCAAAAAGATGGGAAGCGTGTATTCCCCCTCAATTTTTCCCACGAATTGAAATAAAGAGGGAAGAATGTCCGTGTTTTTCGTGGCAAGGAGCCAAAACGGGGCAAGATACACCGTTGCCAGGAACACAAAAAAGCGCACCAAACGCATATAGGTCCCCGTTGGGATGGGAAAGTAATAATCGTCGGTTTCTTCAAAAAAATCAAAAAGGGAAACCGGCAAAACGATGGCGGAAGGGGAGTTGTCGCACAGGATCAGAATCTTCCCCTCCAGAAGCATTGCGGCCGCGGTGTCGGGGCGCTCGGTAAAGCGAACCTTGGGAAATGGATTTAAGCGTTTTATAATGCCGGGAAACAGTTGCTCTGCCACCGTTTCCTGAGCCATACTCAAGGCCTTCAAATGAATGCTTGATAAACGCCGGTCCAGTTGCCTCACCGTCTTATCATCCGCCTTGCCGCTCATATACAGCATGGCCACATCCGTTTGTGTGGCTTCTCCCAGTTCGTATTGTTTGTATTGCAGATCTGCGCTTCTGACTCTGCGGCGGATCAGCGCCAGATTCAAAATCAAATTCTCGCAAAAACCTTCGTGAGGACCTCGCAGAGTTTTGGATTTATCCGGCTCCTGTATCCCGCGGGTGGGCGGCCTTTTTAAATCGAGGATAAACGCCGTGTCAAAGCCGTCCGCCAAAAGCACCACGTCTCCCTTCAGCACGGCCTTTGCCAGCATTGTTAGGTCCTGCTCCGTGCGGTAATCATTTGCCGCCAACCGCTTTTTTGCAAAATCCTCCACCGTTTCTTCCTCTGTATTCTCCTGAGTTTGAAAAGCGTACTGCATTAACACCAGGCGATAGGAATCCGCAATGCCGTCCAGATAATAGTATGCGCATTTTCTTAGTCCTGCCTCAAAGGCAGTCATCTTGATTTGCACCGCCGTATCACGCATAAGCGCCTGATCCAATCGGCAGATGTTCTCGCTGATATTTTCGCTGAGCCGTTCCATTCAATTCCTCCTTTATTTTTCACGAGATAAGGAAAGTATTCCCCTAAAAATAATAAACTATAAAAAAGCGCAAATAATCAAGGAATTTTGAAAAGAAATGTGGAAAATCTGTTGACTTTTGGAACAAAATAATGTATATTTAAATTGTTTTATTGTGGGTTGGGATATTCGTTTATCAGCATTCCCCAAAAAACAATTTATTTGATTGCTACGGAGGTAGATGGATGGCCGACAAGGGTTTATGTTCTGATGTTCTTCTCAGACTTACCAATCTCTGCAAGTCCTATGATAACGAGAACATTTTAAAGAATGTTAACCTTTATATTAAGGATAAAGCATTTGTTACTCTCCTGGGTCCCTCGGGATGCGGTAAAACAACGATCCTTCGCTTGATCGGCGGCTTTGAAACGCCCGACTCGGGTGAGATTATGTTCGGGAACGATCTCATTAACGATGTCCCCCCTCATAAACGCCCCATCAACACGGTGTTTCAGAGATACGCCCTTTTTCCCCATTTGAACGTTTTTGACAACGTGGCGTTCGGCCTGCGGATCAAGAAGCTCCCTAAGGATGAGATCACCGAAAAAGTTAAGAAAATGCTTGCTTTGGTGGATCTTAAGGGGTATGAAAAGCGTCCCGTTGCCAAGCTTTCCGGCGGTCAGCAGCAAAGAGTTGCCATTGCCCGAGCCTTGGTGAATATGCCTCGCCTGCTTTTGTTGGATGAGCCCTTGGGTGCATTGGATCTTCAACTGCGCAAGGATATGCAGTTGGAGCTCAAAAACATTCAAAAACAAGCCAACATCACCTTCCTTTACGTTACCCACGACCAGGAAGAAGCTTTGACGATGTCCGACGTGATCGTTGTAATGAAATCCGGCACCATTCAGCAGATCGGAACGCCCCAGGACATCTATAACGAACCCGCCAATGCTTTTGTAGCCGACTTCGTGGGCGAAAGCAACATTCTTGACGGAGTTATGACCTGTGATTTCTCCGTTTCCATCGCGGGCAATCCTCTTGCTTGCGTGGATCCCCGCCCCTATGACAGGGAGGAGGTGGACGTGGTGATCCGTCCGGAGGATATTGAGATCGTCAAGCCCGGCGAAGGCTTTGCCGACGGCGTGGTGGAAAGCAGTCTCTTTAAAGGCGTTCACTATGAGATGACCGTGAATTCCGATTCTAAGATCTATTTGATCCATTCCACGTCCAGCGCAACGCCCGGCGAGGCCATTGGTATGAAGGTAGCTCCCGAAAACGTCCATATTATGAAAAAAATGCATTCGGGAGATATTTGCACCTTCTCGGCAGAGGTTTCCTCTGTTGACAGAGAAAACAACACCTTTGAGATCAAGCTGGAAGGCCATAAATATGAAATCTCCTCTCCCGTGATGTTTGAGGAAGGCGACTGCGTGGAGATCACGGTGTCTCCCTGGGATATTCAAGTGGTTGCCTGTGACGAGGGCGATTTTAACGCCTATCTTGACAGCATCATCTGGAAGGCCGATCATTATGAACTGATCCTTGAGGGGGAACAGCGGCGTTACCTTGTTTTTAAAACCAACGATGAACAGGCGGGAACCGAAGTGGGCTTGACCCTTGATCTTTCCAAGGCCGTGATTCGGCTGGCAAAGAAAAACGGGGAGGGCGAAAAGTGAGAACCAAAAAAGCTTCTTACCCTTACACCGTCTGGATGGCTCTTTTCGTGATCGTTCCGCTGGCTTTGGTTTTGTGGTTTTCCTTCACCGATAACGACAACCGATTTACCCTTGAAAACTTTCATCACGTGGCTGACAATTTTCCCACGTTGCTGGATTCCTTAAAGGTAGCTCTGATCTCCACCGTGATCTGTTTGGTTGTTGCCTATCCCTTCAGTTACATTATGACCAAATCCAAGCAGAGCACTCAGCGGATGCTTAACACTTTGGTTATGCTTCCCATGTGGATGAACTTTATTTTGCGCATCTGCGCTTGGGTCATGATCCTCCGTCCCCAAGGCGTTCTTGATAATATTCTGGGCGTCTTCGGTTTTGGTCAAAACACCATTTACTATTCCGAAACGGCGATCATCATCGGAATCGTTTACAACTTTCTCCCCTTTATGATCCTTCCCATTTACACCACCATGGCAAAGATCGACCGTTCTCTCATCGAGGCGGGGGAGGATCTTGGGTGCAACGGATTCCAGGTGCTTCGCAGGGTCATTTTCCCTCTGAGTCTCCCCGGTGTGATCACGGGAATCACTATGGTGTTCGTTCCCGCCGCAAGCACCATCGTCATCGGAGAACGCTTGGGCGGATACAGTTTGGTGGGGGACGTGATCGACAATTACTATAAAGGCCAGGCCGTGGATATGCATATCGGCTCCACTTTGTCTTTGGTTTTGATGATCATTATTCTCATCAGCATTGCCGTGATGAACCACTTCGATAACGGCGAAGATCTTGCCGTGGTTTGATCGAGGAGGGCACAGAATGAAAAAAACCGTTTCCTTGGCCTATATGGGGCTCGTTTTCTTCTTTTTGTATTTTCCCATTGCGCTGATGTTGTTTTTCTCCTTTAATTCCAATGCCACCAGTGTCACCGTCTTTGAGGGCTTCACCTTTGATAATTATCTGAGCATTTTTGAAGACGAACAGCTGATGGAGGCGGTGGGAAACACCTTGATCATTGCCTCGCTTTCCTCCGTGATCTCCTGCGTGCTGGGTACTCTTGGTGCCATTGCCATCTATAATATGAAGGGGACCAAGAAGAAGCTGTATTCCAACGTCAGCAACCTTCCCATCATCAATCCCGAAATCGTGACGGGTGTTTCTTTGATGATGCTTTTTGTATTTATGTTCGGAAACAATTTGGGAATGCTCACGGTTCTGTTAGCCCACGTGGTTTTCAACACTCCTTACGTGCTTCTCAACGTGCTTCCCCGGCTTCGGAAGATGAATCTGAATATGTATGAAGCCGCTCTGGATCTGGGATGTCGTCCTATGAAGGCCTTTTTTAAGGTGGTTCTTCCGGAGATCTTTCCCGGTATTTTCGCAGGCTTTCTCATTGCGTTCACCTATTCCGTGGACGATTTCATCATCAGTTACTTCACGGGCGGCACTTTCCAGACCCTTTCGGTGTATATCAACACCAGTCTGAAAAAGGGTGTAAAGCCCTGGATGCTTGCAATGTCGGGATTGATCTTCCTGGTAGTCCTGCTGATCCTGGTTGTTATGAACATTCGTGATGCCAAGCTTGAAAAAGCAAAAGCAAAACAGAAATTTTGAGAGGTAGAAAATTGAAAAAAACTTTTTGTATTGCTCTTGTCCTTTTGACTCTTTTTAGTTCTCTTCTTTGTTTTTCTTCCTGCGGTTCTGATGAGAACACTCTGGTGGTCTGCAATTGGGGAGAATATATTTGCAACGAAAACGATCCCGAGGATTCCCGCATTTTCGACGTTGTCAAGCGCTTTGAAAAAGAGACCGGCATCAATGTGAAATATATTACCGCGGAAAGCAATGAAACGCTGTACGCCACCATGAAGACCGGCGGTGTCTCCTACGACGTGATCTTTCCCTCTGATTATATGGCCCAAAAGATGATCAGCGAGGGAATGGTGCAAAAGATCAACTTTGAAAACATTCCCAACTTCAAGAACGTTATGGATGAGTTCAAAAATATGTATTACGACCCCAACAATGAATACACGGTTCCTTATTTTTGGGGCACGACGGGTCTGATCGTCAACACCAAGGAATGCAAGGAGAGCGTGGATTCCTGGGATGATATGTGGACCGACGGATATCCCAACCGCATTCTGATGTTCAACAATCCCAGGGATGCCTTCGCCATTGCTCTTAATAAGTTGGGATATTCCCTGAACACCACCAACGAAGCAGAGATCCGTGCCGCGGCAGATGAACTGAAGAAGATGAAGTTCAACTACGTTATGGATGAATTCTTCGATCTTATTCCTTCGGGAAGCGCAGTGATGGCAGCCTACTATGCAGGCGATTACCTCACGGTGGCTGAAGAAAACGAAGATCTTTCTTTTGTTCGTCCCGAAAGCGGCGTGAATCTGTTTAACGATGTGATGTGCATTCCTGCTTCGGCCAAAAACAAGGAAAACGCTGAGCGCTTTATTAACTATATGCTTACCGGCGAGGTGGGTTTGGCAAACACTCTCTACGTGGGATATTCCACACCTAACTCCGAGGTTTACGCGCTTCTCCCCGAAGAGATCCGCAACGATGAGGTAGCTTACCCCGAGATCCAAGACAATTGGGAGCGCTTTGAAGCTCTTCCCGATGAGATCAACACCTTGATGAGAGATCTTTGGGTTGAGGTCAAGAGCAACAATAAGTAAAAAATTACCGACCGCGTGGTGCCCCAATGAAGTTGTACCCCACGGTCGGTAACTCATTTACCAGCCGTTATCGTTGTCAGAATTGTAGCCTCTGACTCTTCCGTTTTCGTCCGCGATATAGTCGCCTGCGCCGACGTTGGCATTTCTGTCGCCGGATCCGGTTCCATCCTTAGCGTTCCCCCCGTTATTGGGTTCTTGAGTAAAATAATCTCTGATTTGATCATTTCTGCCCCAGTTGGGTGTGGACATATTGGCGGAACAAGATGCGAACAGACAACAGACAACAAGAAGACATATCGCAACAACAAGTGTTTTCTTCATTGTTTCTTCCTTTGTCCTTGAATGTTTGCGCTTTTAGGCGCAGAGTTAGTATCTCTCTCTTTTTTCTCATTTACACTGGCAGTTTTTTTTATTGTTGGAAAGGAAGTCCTTATGAAAAATAAAAAGAAAATTGCATTCGTGGCCATTGCTGCGTCCCTTGCCGTGATCGCCGTTGCCGTCATTTTTATCGTTATATCTCATTACGCTTTTAAAACCGCAAATCTCAATGAGATCCTTCCTTATGATGAACCCGTTCGGTTTTCCATGGCAACTCTTTCCAAACGAAGCACGGAGCAGGGAGCGGTGACCGATCTTCTTGTAACCACCTCCGAGGAGAATGCCGCTCTTTCGGAAGATACTCTTCGTCTTCTTTCGCAATATTCCTATCGGGCAGTCTCTCAGCAGGTTTCGTCGGGCGATTTTGTTTGCCTATCCTTTGCCTATAGCGAAACGATGGTTACTCGCATTGAAATATACAGCGACGGCACACTCTTGATCTTCAGCGAGAACGACACGTCCATCTACCAAGCCTTGCATTCCTCAACCACCGAGCTTTCGCCCTACAAGGCGTTATATGAGTATTTGACAGGAGAGCGCCTTTGAATACGGATATCATTGCCCGCGCAGTTCCTTTGATCGTTGAGTGGTATAAGGAAAATGAGCGCTCCTTACCTTGGAGAGAACGTCCCGTGGATCCCTATCGGGTTTGGATCTCCGAAATTATGCTTCAGCAGACCCGAATCGAGGCGGTGATTCCGTATTATCATCGCTTTCTTTCGTCGCTTCCCGACGTTCTGTCTCTCTCCCTCGCAGATGACGACCGCTTAATGAAGCTGTGGGAAGGTCTTGGGTATTACAGCAGGGCAAGAAACCTGAAAAAAGCCGCAGAATACGTGGTGAAGCATTATGGCGGACGACTTCCGTCCACGGTCGAGGAGTTAAAAAAACTTCCGGGAATCGGCGCATACACCGCCGGTGCCATTGCATCCATTGCCTTCGGGCAGCCGTCTCCCGCTGTGGACGGCAACGTTTTGCGGGTCATCTCCCGATTGATCGCATCCGATATGGATATTGCCGCCGAGAAATCAAAACGAACCGTGGAAAGCGCTTTGATCCCGCTTTATCCCGCAGGTGCCGATGCCGGAAATCTGACTCAAGGGCTGATGGAATTGGGAGAGGTGCTATGCATTCCCAACGGAGCTCCTAATTGCGCCCTGTGTCCATTAAACGGGATTTGTCTTGCACACCTTCAGCAAAACACCGATAAATTTCCCGTCAAGTCTGCAAAAAAGGAAAGAAAGATCCAAAAGCGAACCGTTTTAATTTTAGAGCATGACGGCCGCTTTGCCCTCAGAAAGCGAAAGCCCTCGGGGCTTCTGGCTTCCATGATTGAGTTTCCCGCCTTAGAAGAAGGGGAGGAGTTGCAATCTTTTTTAGCAGAAAACAATTTAGAGGGAACGATCGTCAAAGAATGCGGCTCCGCCGTTCACGTGTTCACCCACGTTGAATGGCACATGTTCGGCCTTTGGATCCATTGCAAAAGCAAGAGCGACTCCTTTCAATGGTACACCGCCGAACAGATCCGCTCGGAGCTCGCCATCCCCACTGCGTTTCGCTATTTTAGAAAATTGCTGTCGTAATGATCGTTAGATGTTGCAGAATCAAACATTCACCCAAAGGCTCAATTGCCTTCTTGACAGATTCGTAAACTTGTGTTATACTTCCCAAACCGAGTATTTCAGCGGCGGCGGTAGATGACATTTTTTATGTGTACTACCAACGCTTCTCTGCTTGACAGAGTGCCGAGTTAAAGGCAAGCCGCCGATTGCTCGGTTTTCCTATTTTCTTTGTCGTAATCTATATCCTTATCAGAATACCGGATATCATTCTCTTTAAAACGAGTCCTCTGTCGGTGATGGCATCGGGATCACGGGCTTGGCAACCAACGTTGTTCTTTTCCCTACAGCACTTGACAAGCTTCTTGAAATGTGATAAGCTTTTTTAGAGAAGTCTCTGTTATATTACCAAGTCCTGCTGACCTGGCAATCACTGACAGTGCTTCTCTTTTTCATTTATCAAAATTCCATACTCCTTCTGGCTTGGATAGACGAAGAAGGAACTTTTGGTAGACAAAAGTTCCT
>JAZNGI010000125.1:0-3475 GCA_045576375.1 Eubacteriales bacterium | reverse complement strand
GCAAGGTCGTTGTTGGAAAATTTTGTACAGTCCGTAACGATAAAAACAATGGTATCTATTTCCTTAAGGTCTCTAGACAGGATATTCAGAGGGTCATCAATCTCCTCGAAGCTATATTCGTCATTGATAGCAAGTCGCTTTATTATCTTGTCCAACAAAGCGTTATTGAAATCAGCCCAGATCAAAACGCGCTTCCTGTCGTTTACGTCTGCTTTAGACTTTTTTGCGGTATCTAAAGCAAAATAACTGATAACTCGATCCATAAAACTGTCAAAAAACTTAAATGAAACGGGAATGCCGTTATAATTTTTTAAAGATTCTATTTCAGCAGGCAGGGATTTTGGCCAGTCGAAGCCATCCATTATCAAAGGAATGATATTCTTTCCCTGTTTTATAGCATAGGCGAGCTCCGTTCTCACCCAGTCCCCCTCGTTTTCACAACGTTCAAGGGAGCCTGGGGATAGCACCACCAACACATCACTGCACTCGTCAATGCTATTTAAGAGGTTATTATCAAAACGTCCGTAATGCAAGGATTCAATGTCGTAAAAGACCCTATATCCTAGGGAACTTAGTCTTTCATGGAGTAAAAACGCAAGAGCCTCTCCTCCAAGCCTTCTGTAACTTATGAATATTTGACTCATATTATCACCTCATTTGGCGTTTATTAGTTTAATTATATCACAAATATCGATAAACATCAAGATGTTGAGAGATAAGAGAAAATAAAAGCATATGAAGCATTAAACTGTCAAATCAGATGCTAAACAAAGTGCCGGCGAAGTACTACCAAAGACAAGGATTGTCCCGTAGTCAACGGTATATGCAAGATGCCGCTTGAGCATCAGCCTGCAAAAAATCCTATAAAGTAGGTATCGGGTGCTAATTCCGATATGGCAGTTGTCCTTGCTACGCTGCTTGTGGTTTTCGACAGACTGTTCAGTAAGTTTATAGTATGAGGCTAAACAGTATAGCAAAACATTTTGCGACAAATAAGGGGGCTGCTGTCAGTTTCCCGCGAAACCTGCTGTTTTTTGTATTCAAATCCCTTCGGGTGCTGTTTTGCCAACTTCTTTGCTCTGTAAAGAAACGCGAAAAGTAATGTGTCTGTTAGACCTCCGAAAAGCAAAAAACAGGGTCTGATACAGTCTGATCGACCGTTGCACCCCCTGTTTCGGCGGTATTTTCCTATATTGAGAGCTATTTTGCCCCTAAAAGCAAGAAAAAACCTCTCTTGTCTTGATAGACAAAAGAGGTTTCATTCGTGGTGGAGCATACGGGATTCGAACCCGTGACCTCCACACTGCCAGTGTGGCGCGCTCCCAGCTGCGCTAATGCCCCGTATGAAATTTTAAAAAAAGAATGGTGACCCGGACGAGAATCGAACTCGTGTTACCGCCGTGAAAGGGCGGTGTCTTAACCGCTTGACCACCGGGCCGTGTTCACCATTTCTTTTTGAAAGCTCCTTCCCGAGGGAAAGAGTGGTAGCGGAAGTCGGACTTGAACCAACGACCTGTCGGGTATGAACCGAATGCTCTAGCCAACTGAGCTATTCCGCCATTTGTTGCGACTGGATGATTATATCACAAAAAAAATGTTCTGTCAAGAGAAAAAAGACAGATTTTTTTGTTTTTTCCTTGGGAAATGATCTTAGGGGATCCGCTGTGTCCCGTGCAGAGAAAAGGGGCACGTTCTGCGCTTTTTTGGCGGAAAGGGGCATTCTCTTAAGGAGCGACTTGACTTTCCCGAAAAAAAGTTGTATCATATAGCGTAGATTAAAAACGAGGTAACAGATTATGGCAAAAATGTGGGCAGGCCGCTTTGCTTCCGAGCTGAACGCAATGGCGGACGATTTTAATTCATCCATTTCCTTTGACAGCAGAATGTACCGCCAGGACATTACCGGCTCCATGGCGCACGCCGCCATGCTGGGCAAGCAGGGCATTATTGCTCCCGAGGAGGCCGATCGCATCATTGAGGAGCTGGAAGGGATCTTAAAAGACATTGACGAGGGCAAGCTGAAGATCGACATGAGCTGTGAGGACATTCACATGTTCGTTGAGCAGGAGCTGACCGCCCGCATGGGCGACACGGGCAAACGCCTTCACACTGCCCGCAGCCGAAACGATCAGGTGGCGGTGGATCTTCGGATGTATCTGAGAGAAGAAAGCCAAACCATGGAAGGGCTTTTGCGGGCGCTTTTGCAGGTGATCCTTGAGAAGGCCGAAGAGGGGGCCGAGATGATCATGCCCGGCTACACCCATCTCCAGCGGGCTCAGCCCATCACCTTCGGTCAGCACCTGATGGCCTACGCCATGATGTTTGAGCGGGATCTCACCCGCCTCAAGGACGCCGCGAAGCGAATGAATCTTTCCCCCTTGGGAAGCTGTGCTCTGGCGGGAACGGGCTATCCTACCGACCGCTTTGCCACTGCCGCGGCCCTGGGCTTTGACGGTCCCTGCCTCAACAGCATTGACGGCGTTTCCGACCGAGACTTCTGCGTGGAGCTGATGAGTGCCTACAGCATCATTATGATGCACCTGTCCCGCTTCTGTGAGGAGATCATTCTCTGGAGCAGTTGGGAATTCAAGTTCATTGAGCTGTCCGATGCCTTCACCACGGGCTCCAGCATTATGCCCCAGAAGAAAAATCCCGACATGGCGGAGCTGATCCGCGGAAAAACGGGCAGAGTTTACGGCAATCTCATGGCTATGCTCACCGTTTTGAAGGGTCTGCCTCTGGCGTACAACAAGGACATGCAGGAGGACAAGGAAGCCGTTTTCGACAGTGTGGACAACGTGAAGAAATGCCTGGAGGTCTTTACTCCCATGCTCCGGAGCGCTCAGCTTCTTCCCGAAAATATGCTTGCGGCCGTGAAGAACGGCTTCATCAACGCCACGGACCTGGCGGATTACCTGGTGAAGAAGGGACTTCCCTTCCGCAGTGCCTACAAGATCGTGGGCCAGATCGTGGGGCGGTGCGTGGCCGAGCGCACGGTGCTGGACGAGCTTCCGCTGGAGGTCTATCAAAGCTACAGCGAGCTTTTTGCAGAGGATCTTTACGCCGACATTGATCCGGTGGCCTGCGTGAACAAGCGCAACTCCTTCGGCGCCACCGGTCCCCAACAGGTGAGAGGGCAGATCGAAGCGGTGAAAAAACTGTTGGAGCAATAAGAAAAACAAAAAGGATGTTCGCGCGAACATCCTTTTTTCATGCTTATTAGCCCAAATAGCCTTCCCGATAGAGAAGCTCGGCGGAGAGCACACGCCGCCGGCGGCACCCCGGAGGGTGTTGTGAGAAAGACCGATGAACTTATAGTCGTACACGCTGTCTTCTCTCAAGCGGCCCGCACAGATGCCCATGCCCCCTTCCACCATACGGTCCAAAGCGGTCTGGGGACGGTTGTCCTCTTCAAAATAGGTGATGAACTGCTTGGGTGCGTGGGGAAGACCCAGCTCCTGGGGCTTGCCGGAAA
>JAZNGI010000124.1:0-2581 GCA_045576375.1 Eubacteriales bacterium | reverse complement strand
GGTGGTGGGCTTTGTTGCCAATAAAACCCGCATTCTTAACGACGGCGGCGCCAAGTGTCTCTCCAATTTGGCGCTTCTGATTGTAACCCCCTGTGTGATTATCAACAGCTTTATCCGCGAATACGACCCGGAGCTGTTTGGGCGGTACCTGCTGATTCTCCTCGCCGCTTTGGGAATGCACGGGTTTCTTGCCGTTGCCGTTCATTTTTTGATCCGCGATAAGGAAGACGCCAAGGAACGGGTGTATCGCTTTGCGGTTTTGTTTTCCAACGCGGGCTATATGGCAATTCCCCTTCAACAGGCACTTCTGGGGGAGGAAGGGGTGTTCTTCGGCTCTGCTTATATTGCCGGTTTCAACATTTTTCTCTGGACCTACGGTGTGGTGTTGATGGGAGGAAAGGGAAAAAAGATCTCTCCATCCAAGGTTTTGCTTAATCCCGGTCTGATCAGCGTTGCCATTGGAATGGTTCTGTTTATTCTTTCCGTTCCCGTGCCCTCCACCGTGCATAACACCGTGGGATATATTGCCGCGTTAAACACTGCCGTTCCCATGCTGATCATCGGTTATTATTTCGCTGGTGCGGATATTCGGGGCGCTCTGAAGGATGTCAAATCCTACTATTGCCTTTTCCTCCGATTGATTCTTCTTCCCATCGTGGGGATTTTCGCCTTGTGGCTTTGCGGCTTTCGCGGAAGTGAGTTCGTTGCAACCGCCATTGCCGTGTGCACCCCCGCCGCCGCAGCAACCACCATGTTTGCTTCTCGGTATGACGGCGAGGTGGCGCTGTCTGCCCGTTTGGTTTCCTTTTCCACCCTCGTGAGCATCGTCACCATGCCCGTTTTGGTGGCGGGCAGTATGCTCATCGCCTGAAGATGAAACTGCGCCGTTTTTTCTCTCTGGCAAAGGAAGAGCTCCTTCGGCTTTTCTTTGTGCCTGCTTGCCCCGTTTGCAAGATCCCCGGAGAAGAACCCATCTGCGAAGCCTGCAAGAAGCGGCTGGACGCCCTCTTTTCTCCCTGGGATATTTTTCGCAAGGGTATGTGCTTTGATCACGCCGTCAGCGCCTTTGAATACGGAGAGTATGAAGTGCTCCGATTGGTTCACAGTGTGAAGTTTCGCGGCGTGGACCACGCAATCACCGTGGCGGGTGAGGCAATGTACGCCGCAGTTTATGATAACCGTTATTTCTCTGAAGCCGATCTGATCACCTGGATTCCCCGCGGAGCGGAAGCCGTCCGTAAACGAGGCTTCGATCAGGGCGAGCTGTTGGCAACGTATCTCTCCGAGCGTATGGGCATCCCTTGTAAGCAGACTCTCTTTCGCACGGGTCAAAGAAAGGTTCAGCATAAGCTTACAAAAGAACAGCGCGCCCAAAATATGAAAGGCGCCTTCTCTTGCCCCGAACAGGTGTTCGGCGGGGTAGTGATATTGGTGGACGACGTGATCACCACGGGCTCCAGCGTCAACGAAGGGGCCAAGATGCTCAAAAGGGCCGGCTACGATCGGGTGCGATGCCTTTGTCTTGCCTCGGTGGATCCCAGAAAAAATAACTATGATGAGTGATAAATCAACCTCCGACGAAATAGAATTTATCAAAGCTTCTTTGCAAACAGGCAAAGAAGGGGATAAGTTAATTCGGTCGGAGGTTTTCTAAATGCAAGAACGGTTCTTACCCGAGGGGATCCTCATTCACACGTCGGAAAACGAGAGGGCGCTCAGCGGGATCGGAGCGTTGGAGAAAACGATGCAGAGTCAAAGAATTGCAGAAGCGCGGGCGGTGCTTTGCGATTCAGAGTTTAATTTGATCTTTGATCTCAACGGGATTCGGGGTGTGATGCCCAGATCCCAGGTGGGGGTTTGCGAGGATGAAAACGGCATCAGAGACATTGCCGTTTTGACCCGTGTGGGAAAAGCGGTTTGCTTTGTGATCGATTCTCTGGAGAAAAGCGAGGCGGGAACGGTGGCCTATCTTTCCAGGAAGAAGGCCCAGGAGAAGTGCCTGCGGGAGTATTTGGATCTTTTGGAGGATAAGGATGTCATTCGTGCCAAGGTCACGCATTTTGAGCCCTTCGGTTGCTTTTGTGACATCGGATGCGGCATTATTTCTCTGCTCAGTATCGACTGCATTTCCGTTTCCAGAATCTCTCACCCCTCGGAACGTTTTCGAATGGGAGAATTCATTTATGCCGCGGTGAAGGGCAGGGACGAGGTGCTCCTTGGCTCCAAAGGGCGTATCAGTTTGACTCATAAGGAGCTGTTGGGTACCTGGCAGGAAAACGCCGATCGGTTTTGCGTGGGGCAGACGGTGGCGGGAATCGTCAGAAGCGTGGAGGATTACGGCATCTTCATTGAACTGGCCCCCAATCTTGCAGGCCTTGCGGAGAAAAAAGAGGGCGTGGAGGTGGGGCAGACTGCCGCGGTTTACATCAAAAACATAATTCCGCAGAAAATGAAGGTGAAATTGGTTTTGGTGGATTGCACCTCGGGAGAAAAACAGCGCATCAAAACGGAATATTTCATCACGGAGGGCAACGTTTCCCATTGGAGATACGCTCCCGATTCCTGCGTGAGAAAATAAAAA
>JAZNGI010000123.1:0-14234 GCA_045576375.1 Eubacteriales bacterium | reverse complement strand
GGCAAGCAGAAGGAGCGCGCAAATGATTTTCTTCATAATGATTCCTCCGATAATAACAAATTTCAAATTTGTAAAGATATATTCCCTACGGAGAATACTATACCACTTTTTCCCTGTAAATTCAAGTGCTTTTGCGTTTTTTTTGTTTTTTTCTTTCCTTTTGTCGCCCGCCCAAGGGAAAGTCCCCGCCGTTAGTAGGGTGGGCTTAGGGATAATCCCACCCTACAGTGAAATAAATTTGCGCCGCAAATTGGTGATATACGACCGAGGTCGTGTGAAATAGGCTTCGCCTGTGAAATATTTTCACGGAAAATATGAAGGAATAAAAATAACCCGTTGTTTTGCAACGGATTATTTTTACCATAATATGCCCTGTGGGTATATTTCACATTTCCGAAAGGAAATATATCACATTCCCGCAAGGGAACATATCATTGGGAGTTGCAAAAATGCCTAACCGCAACTCCCTTTGGGCGGGGACGAGATAAGAAAATAAGATCAGTTGCAAAGGCTGGCATAGGAATAGCGGCAAACGATCCACAGCTTTTTGCATCCGCAGATCTCGGGCTGACACAGCTCAAACGCCATTTCCTCGCCGTCATCGAAGGTCAACAGCACGTAGGCCTTGTCCCCCACCCGCTTGCACTCGTGCAGATACGCAGGGCGGGAACGGTAGCGCCCGATGATAAAGCAGTTATTCAAAAATTCCACGGACGCTTCCACCGGGTCTAACAGCCAGCACATGGAGCCGTTTTCCACCGAGCTGAGCATTGCGGGAAGCTCCATACAGTCAAGGGCCTTGGGATTGTCACGCCAGCAATAATCGTTGATGGAGCGGCAACCAAGGGTCACCGAGGAGCGCAAAACGCTTCCCACGCCAAGAGCCGCGGCGCCCGCCAATAAAAGACAGAACATGGTTTTTCCTCCTTCAAGGTATTCAGCCCTTTCAGGCTTCACTCACAGAATATGCAAAAGCGCCCCAAGTGCCCTTGGGGATTTTGAGAAAAAACCTTCCGAAACTCTTGTATTTTTGAAGAAAATGAGGTAGAATAATGTTTATATATATTTTGAAGAAAAAAGAAGAGAATTATGGCAATGAAACGAAAAATGCGATGGAGCGTTTCCCGCCCCGATCCCATTGCCGCAAAGCAATTGGAACAGGAGCACGCGCTGAGCCCCTTTTTGGCAAAATTTCTCGCCTCTCGGCAGATCACCGAGGCAGAGAAGGTGCGCGCCCTTCTGAACACGGGAGAGGAGCTCTTAAACGATCCCTTTCTGATGGCGGATATGAAAAAGGGCGCCGCGCTCATAGAAAGCGCCATCGAAGAAGGAAAAAAGATCACCGTGTTCGGGGATTACGACGTGGACGGCATCAGTGCCACCGTGATCGTGCTTTCCTATCTGCGCTCCCGCAATGCCAACGCAGACTTTTTTATTCCCGACCGTTTCACCCACGGATACGGCTTGAAGACCGATCTGATCCGCCATCTGCACGAAAAGGGCACCCAAGTGCTTCTCACGGTGGATTGCGGCATCAGCGCGCGGGAAGAGGCGGCCTTTGCCCGAAGCCTGGGGCTTACTTTGGTGGTGACCGATCACCACGCCTGCCCCTCTCTTCTGCCCGAAGCGGATGCGCTGATCAATCCCAACCGCCCCGACTGCCCCTACCCTTTCAAGGCTCTGGCGGGTTGCGGCGTGGCTTGGAAGCTGGTGTGCGCAGTGGATTCTCTTCACCACGGATGCGACACCTCCCGTCAGATCCTTTGGCGCTATGCCGATCTGGCGGCCCTGGGCACGGTGGCAGACGTGATGCCCCTGCACGGGGAGAACCGCTATTTGGTGAAAAAGGGCCTGGAAAAGCTGAAAAACGATCCCCACCCCGGGCTTGCCTCCCTGCTGAGCGCAATGGAAGAGGAATCAGGCACTCCCCTGCGGGAGATCACCTGCACCACCCTGGGCTTTTCCCTGGCTCCCCGTTTGAACGCCGCGGGACGAATGAAAAACGCCGCTGTGGGCGTGGAGCTTTTCCTTTCCACAGAGGAAGAACAACGGCTCTCCTCGGCAAGAGAACTTTGCGGGCTGAACCGTTTGAGAAAACAGCAAGAGGAATCCGTTTTTAAGGAAGCCGCCCAACAGTTGAGCCCCGCACTTTCCTCACAAGATTGCGCCTTTGCCGTTGCCGCAAGCGATTCGTGGCATCCGGGAATCATCGGCATTGCGGCGTCCCGCATCAGCGAGCGGGCGCATCTTCCTTGCATTCTCATCAGCTTTCCCCAGGACGATCCTCTCTCTTTGGGCAAGGGCTCGGGCAGAAGCATTCCCGGCTTTCATCTCACCAAGGCGCTCTCCCAATGCGCCGATCTGCTGGAGGCCTACGGCGGCCACGAACTTGCCGCGGGGCTGACGGTGAAAAAAGAGAATCTTCCCCTGCTGACCCAACGGCTCAACGAGATCGCCCGCCGAGAGCTCACCCCCGAGGATATGCAAAAAACCGTTTTTTGCGACTGTGAACTGACGGGAGAGGAGATCACGCTTCAAAACGCTCTGTCCCTTGCCTCTTTGGAGCCCTTCGGTGCCGATTTTCCCCCGCCTCTGTTTTTTGTGGAAGGCGCACTGATTCGGGCGGTGCATCCCCTGAGCGAGGGAAAGCATATGAAGCTCACCGTTGAAAAAGACCTCACCCAGGCAACCGTGCTCTGTTTTCAAATGCCCGCCGCCCGCTTCCCCTTTGGAGCGGGAAGCCGCGTGGATCTTGCCTGCACCATGGATGTGAACGAATACCGAGGCGTTCAGCGGGTCCAGCTGATCTGCAAGCACATCCGTACATACGAAAATTAAGGAGGGATCTTATGTCGCCCGACATCAGCGATCTGTTGACTCAGCTTGTCAACACCGGGTATAACTACGATTTTGAGAAGATCAAAAAAGCCTTTGAATTCGCGCGGATCGCCCACCAAGGTCAGCGGCGCAAATCCGGCGAGGAATACATCATTCACCCCATTGCCGTTGCCCAGATCGTGGCATCCCTGGAGTTGGACACAGATTCCATCTGCGCCGCCCTTCTCCACGACACGGTGGAGGACTGCCCCACGGTGAATCTGGAGATCATCAAAAAGGAATTCGGCGATGCGGTGGCAAGCCTGGTGGACGGTCTGACAAAGCTCGTGAGCATTCCCTTCTTTGATAAAGAGGAGCAGCACGCGGAAAACTTAAGAAAAATGTTTTTGGCCATGAGCAAGGATATCCGCGTGATCTTCATCAAGCTCTGCGACCGCTTGCACAATATGCGCACCCTCAGCTCCCACGAGGAATCCAAGCAACGCACCATTGCTCTGGAAACCATGCACGTCTACGCTCCCCTGGCCCACCGTTTGGGTATGCAAAAGATCAAGGGCGAATTGGAGACCCTGGCCCTGCAACATCTGGACCCCATCGGCTACGACGAGATCAAGAACGAGATCGACAGAAAATACGGGCTCAGCAAGGACTTTTTGGATAAGGCACAGAAGATCATCTGCGACAAGCTCTCCGAGCAGCACATCAAATACGGCATTGAGGGCCGCGTGAAGTCCATCTACAGTATGTACAAGAAAATGTACAACTTCAACAAGAGCTTTGACGAGATCTACGATTTCTACGCCATTCGCATCCTGGTGGACACGGAGCTGGAATGTTACACCGCTCTGGGCATCATTCACGAGACCTTCAACTCCATGCCCGGCCGCTTCAAGGATTACATTTCCACCCCCAAGCCCAACATGTACCGCAGTTTGCACACCACCGTCATCGGACGGGACGGCATCCCCTTTGAGGTGCAGATCCGCACCTGGGAAATGCACGCCGTGGCGGAATACGGTCTTGCCGCCCACTGGAAATACAAATCGGGCGTGGCGTCCACGGAGGAAACGCTGGATTCCAAGCTGGCCTGGATCCGCACCATTTTGGAAACGGAGCGGGACTCCATGGATTCCGACGAGCTTCTCCACACCTTGAAGTTTGACATTTTTGAGGACGAAACCTTCGTGTTCACCCCCAAGGGCGACGTGGTGAATCTTCCCAACGGCGCCAACGGCATCGACTTTGCTTATGCCATTCACTCGGCGGTGGGCAATAAAATGGTGGGCGTGAAGGTGAACGGAATGATCATCCCCATTGACACGCCTTTGCAAACGGGACAGATCGTGGAGGTGCTCACCTCCTCATCCTCCAAGGGCCCCAACCGCGGCTGGCTGAAGCTGGTAAAGACCAGCGAGGCGAAAAACAAGATCCGCCAATGGTTCAAAAAGGAAAAGCGAGCAGAAAACATTCAGATCGCCAAAACGGAGTTGGATCACGAATTTGCAAGGCTAAGCAAAGCCATCACCGAAAAGCAAAAGGATGAGATTCTGATGATCGTGGCGCAGCGCCACGGCATGGCCAGCCTGGAAGATCTTTACAATTCCATCGGCTACGGCGGCATCACCGTGAGCAAGATCCTTCCCCGCATCAAGCACGAGTGGGAAAAGCTCCTTGCTCTGCAACAGCCCGCCGAACCGCCCTTTGCCAACCTGCCCCAACAGAGCCCGTCCCAAAGCGCACCCAGAAGCTCGGCCAGCGGCGTGATCGTTCAGAACATCGACAACTGCCAGGTGAAATACGCCAAGTGCTGCAACCCCCTGCCGGGAGACCCCATCATCGGCTTCATCACCAAGGGCTTTGGCATTTCCGTGCATAAATACGATTGCAAAAACGCCGTGACGGGGTTGAACAACCCCGAGGAAAAGGATCGCTGGGTGGGCGTGACCTGGGCAGATAAAGCCGCGGATGACAGCGCCGCCCGCTTTGAGGCCACCATGAATATCTACGCCCACGACGCCCTGGGGCTGATGGCCCTGGTTTCCAACGCCCTGGCGGATATGCGCATTCAGACCCTGAGCATCAACGCCCGCACCCTGGAAGACGGCATGGCCTCGTTGGTGTTGGTGATCCGCACCAAGAATAAATCTCACTACGATTCGGTGGTCTCCCGTCTGAGGCAGATCCCCGACATTATCCGCATTACAAGAGGAAGCCATTAAAAATGAAACTGATCCTTCAATTTGCAAAAGAGCTTTCCGTGACCGCCGACGGGCAGGACCGGGGAAGCATTGAGCGGGGACTGTTGGTACTGGTGGGGATCCACAAGGACGACACCCCCGACATCGTGCGCCAAATGGCGCAAAAGCTTCTGCGTTTGCGGATCATCTGCGACGCCAAGGGAAGAATGAATCTTTCCTGCACCGACCCTGAGGCCGAAAGCGACCTGGCGGTGGTTTCAAACTTCACCCTTTACGCCGACTGCACCAAAAGCCGACGACCCGATTTTCTCCAAAGCGCTCCCTTTGAGAAAGCCAAAGAGCTTTACGAAATGTTCCTGGGCTATCTCAAGCTCCAAGGGGAGGAATTGGGAAGAACCGAGGAAAAACGGGTGCCGAAGATCATCTCAGGCGTGTTCGGCGCCGATATGGAAATTTCCCTGCGAGCCTCGGGCCCCATTACCGTCACCCTGGATTCCGACGACCCGGGACTGCTGAAATGATCCGCGTCAAAGCCGAAACCCGTTACGCGCTTCTCCTGCGCCATCTTGCCGAGCAATTTTTTGCCGACACTGTGGAGAAGGATTACGAGGTCTGCGCACTTTGGGAGGACGGAGCTGCCAAAGTCCGGATCAACGGCGTTTGGGGAGAAGCCCGCGGTGTGGGAACTCACCTGGAGCCCCATCAGCAAAACAAGCTGAATTTGGGCCACGCCTTTGCCGATGCCGCAAAAAAGATGGGCACTCCCCCGCCCGCCTACGGACTTCTGACGGGCGTGCGTCCCGTGAAGCCCGCCGTAAGCTATCTTCAGCACTTCTCAAAAGAGGCGACAGCGCATTTTTGCCGAGACTATCTGGTGGAGGAAGAGAAAGCAAAGGTGCTTTTTTCTCTGGCGCAAAAGGAATTGCAAATAAAACGCCGCCTGGGAAAGAGGGACGTGCTCTTATATCTTTCCATTCCCTTTTGCCCCACCCGTTGCAGCTACTGTTCTTTCATTTCCTCCTCTGCGCCCAAGCACCTGAAAAGCATCCCCGCTTATCTTGAGCTGCTGGAGGAGGAGCTGAGCCAATTGGGCAAGCTTGCCCAAAAGCATTCCCTTCGCATTGCGGCCGTGTATATGGGCGGCGGCACCCCGGGCATCCTCAGCCACGGCCAGCTGGACCGCCTGTGGGGACACACCGCAGACTGCTTTGACCTGCAGGGAAGCGAATTGACCTGTGAACTGGGCAGACCCGACACCGTGACAAAAGAAAAGCTTGCCGTTTTAAAGCAACGGGGCGTGGAGCGGATCAGCATCAATCCTCAGACCACCAACGACCAAGTGCTCCGTTATATCGGACGGACTCACACCGCCGAGGATTTCTTCTCTGCCTTTCACCTGGCAAAAAGCTTCGGGTTTGCCTCTGTGAATGCAGATCTCATTGCGGGGCTTCCGGGAGAAAGCGAGGAAAGCTTTTGCCAAAGCGTGAAAGACGTGCTCTCCCTTGCTCCCGAAAATCTCACCGTTCATTCCTTTTGCCGCAAGCGCTCTGCCGAAACCAGCGACTTTCCCCTTTGCGACAGGGCCTCTGCTCAGAGAATGCTTGCTTTTTCCCATGAAAGCTGTATAAATGCCGCCTACGAGCCATATTATTTATACAGGCAAAAAAACGCCGCGGGCGCTCTGGAAAACACGGGGTATGCCCGAGAGGGGAAGGACTGTCTTTACAACATTGGGATGATGGAGGATCTGGTTCCCGTTCTCGCCGCAGGCGCGGGAGGAATCACCAAGCTTCCCGGGATCAAAGAAACGGACAAGATCACCCGTCTGGCGGAATTCAAATATCCTTTTGAATATTTGTCTCAACCGGAAAAGATCCGCCGCAACCTCTCTCTTTTGGACGGCGGCATCGAAGCTTACTATAAGGAGTGAAAAACCATGCAAAACATCAGCCTTTCCACGGTGAAGGCAATGGACGAGCACGCTCTGCGCCAATGGGCGGACCGATGCGAATCCCAGTTCGAGCGCCAATTTCTTCCCGCCTTTGATCTGATTCTCAAAGAAAAGGTGCAGATCCTGTTTTTGTCGGGCCCCAGCTGCAGCGGAAAAACCACCGCCACCAAGAAGCTTTGCAACTACGTAAAGCGATTCGGAAAAGAAGTGGTGATGGTCAGCACCGACGATTTCTTTTTGGACAATGAGAAAGCCCCCAAGAATTTGGACGGCTCTCCCAACTACGAAAGCTTTGACTTCATTGACTCCGATCTTCTCTTAGAAACGGTGGACGCCATCAGCCGCGGCAAGGAATATCGGATGCCTCTGTTTGATTTTAAAACAAAAACCAGCTCCCTGCCCCAAGAGGCAAAGAAAGCCACGGGCAACGAGCTGATCATTGTTGAGGGCATCCACGCCCTCAACGATAAATTTATCCGTGAGACCGCCCACAAGAATTGCGCGGGGCTCTACATTTGCCCCGGGGACGATCTTGCCCTGGATTCACGGATCCTTCTAGAGCGAAACGACATTCGCTTCTTGCGCCGTTTGGTGCGGGATAAGCGCCACCGCAACACCTCTTCCGTGGGTACCTGCCAAATGTGGGAACACGTGCTGGAGGGGGAGGATCTGTTTATCACCCCCTTTATCAAAAACGCGGACCTGTTCATCAATTCCACCTTTGCCTACGAGCCCTTTGTGATCCGAGATCAGGCTTTGGCACGCCTTGGCGAGATCCCCGCCCACAGCATCTACCGTTTCAAGGCGGGAAGCCTCACCGAACGGTTGGAGCGGCTGATCCCGCTGAGCACCGATCTGGTTGGCCCGGATTCGCTTCTGAATGAATTTTTAAAATAACACAGGAGAAGGAAATTGAAAGAAACCAAACAAACCTTCGTTAAGGGTGCCTTTATTTTGATCTTTGCCAATCTCATCGTAAAGGTCATCGGTGCCCTGTTTAAGATCCCCCTGCACAACGCCATCGGCGCCAGGGCAATGAGCTACTTCCAACAGGCCTACAACTACTACGCCCTGTTCTTTATGTTCTCCACGGCGGGCCTGCCCGTGGCCATCTCCCGCATTATTGCCGCCGCCAACGTGAAAAACAACCGACGGGAAGTGGAAAAGGTATATTCCGTGGCAATGAAGCTCTTCTTTGCCATCGGTCTGATCGGAAGCATTCTGTTGGCTTTTCTCAGCCAAACCATTGCCAATGCCGTGGCGGTTCCCGAGCTTTACGTTTGTATTCTTGCCATCTCTCCCACCCTGTTCTTTATTTGTCTCACCTCTGCCTGCCGCGGATATTTTCAGGGACTTCAGAACATGGTTCCCACCGCCATCAGCCAAACCATTGAAGCGGCAAGCAAGCTGGTGATCGGACTGGGCGCCGGCATCTGGGCAAAAAGCCAAGGCTATTCCGACGCCGTGGTGGCAAGCTGTGTGCTTTTGGCCATCACCATCGGCGTGGTGTTCAGCTTCGTGTACGTTTTCATTGCCAAGACCTGCGGAAAAAAGCAACGGGAAATGACCGAGAGCCCGCTTCCCGTCCGCTCCTCGAAAAGCATTCTCAAGGAGCTGGTGAGCATTGCCATTCCCATCACCCTCTCCTCTTCCATTATGTATCTCACCTCCGTGATCGATTCCTCCATCGTGATCCGCCGTTTGATGGACATTGGCTACGTGAAGGAAACGGCCCAGGCCGTGTTCGGCTCCTACAGCAGTATGGCGGTGACGATGTATAACCTGCCGCCCAATTTCGTGAATCCCTTCGCCATCAGCCTGATCCCTCAGATCGCCGCCTCCCTGGCCCAGGGCGCGGCCGAAAGCGCAAAGAAGGCAATGGATTCCACCCTGCGCTTTTCCTGCACCATCATTCTCCCCTGCGCCTTCGGAATGGGCGCGCTCTCCCGCCGCTTGCTCTCTCTTCTCTATCGCAACGAGACCATTGTGGCACAAAACGGACAGACCCTTGAGACCGTGGATCTGGCAGGCCAGCTTTTGCAGATCCTGGCTCCCTCCATTCTCTTTGTGAGCATTATCTACGTGACCAGCGCAATGCTCCAGGCCAGCGGCAATGAAAGGCTCAGCATCATCTCCGCGGGACTGGGCGTGGGAACCAAGCTGGTCAGCTCCTACATCCTGCTGGGCATTCCCTCTTTGGGGATCTACGGCACCCCCCTCAGCACGGGGCTTTGCTATCTGGTGATCGTGATCTGCAACTTCTTCTTCCTCATTAAGAAAACGGGCTACCGCCCCTCCATGCGAAGGATCTTCTTCCGTCCGCTCTTAGCCGGCATCGCTTGCGGCGCCTCCGCGATCCTCTTCAGCTCGGCGTTGGATCTGTTCTTGCCCGAAAAGCTGGCCACGGTGCTTGCCATCGGCCTGGCGGCAGTGGTGTATCTGGGTGTGCTTCTTCTCATCCGCGGTGTCAATGAAGAAGACGTGGTGCTCCTTCCCAAGGGACAGACCATTCTTCGCGTGATGAAAAAGTTAAAATTGCTCTGAAAAAAATCAGCCTCCCGCACTTGAGGCGCCTTCCGTACGGAAGGGGCCTCAGTTATATTCGCCTTTGGCAAATTATATTGCTTCGCAGGTATATTTGGGCTTCGCCCAAGTTATATTCGTTTGGCGAGTTTCAGTGGTTAATATCGAACAATACAGTGGAGAGGTATCTCTCTCCCGTGTCGGGCAGAAGCACGGCAACGGTTTTTCCTTGGTTTTCCTGTCGGGCGGCAACCTGAAGAGCGGCGTGCAAGGCGGCGCCGGAAGAGATCCCCGCCAAAACGCCCTCGGTTTTTGCCAAAAGGCGGGCGGCTTCATAAGCCTCTTTCTCTTTCACACAAAGGATCTCGTCGATCACGTCGGTGTTGAGGATCTTGGGCACGAAGCCCGCACCGATGCCTTGAAGCCCGTGAGCTCCGGCTTTCCCTTGAGATAGCACGGGGGAGTTTTCCGGCTCCACGGCGATCACCCGAAGATCGGGGCACTTTTCCTTAAGATATTCCCCTGCCCCCGTGACGGTGCCTCCCGTGCCCACGCCCGCCACGAAGAAATCCAGCCTTCCCTCGGTGTCACGAAGGATCTCGGGCCCCGTGGTGCTTCGGTGGGCTTGGGGATTGGCAAGATTGGTGAACTGCCCCGCCAAAAAGGCGTTGGGCAAGGAGGCGGCCAGCTCCTCGGCCTTTTCAATGGCCCCCGCCATTCCCCGATTTCCCTCGGTGAGCACCAGCTCGGCCCCGTAAGCCGCAATGAGTTTTCTTCGCTCTTGGGACATGGTTTCCGGCATCACGATCATAACGCGATATCCCCGAGCGGCGGCCACTGCCGCCAGACCGATGCCTGTGTTTCCCGAGGTGGGCTCCACGATCACCGAATCTTCCGTCAGCACGCCCCGTCGCTGTGCGTCATCCAGCATTGCCTGTGCCACACGGTCCTTTGCAGAGCCCGCGGGGTTGAACCCCTCCAATTTCGCAAGTACTCTCGCCTTCAGTCCCAAGAGCTTTCCCAATCGGTCCAGGGCTAAAAGCGGGGTATTTCCGATCAGTTGATCCACACAGGTGTATATCATAAAATTTGCTCCTTCTCTGTTTTATGAATAAGACCCTCGTCGGAGAATATTATAGCATAAACAATGTTGTTTTTTAATGAAATCGCGCCTTGCGCGATGATATCCTCACTATGTTCGGATGAAATCTTCGGCTACGCCTCAGATGAAATTAAATCCGTCCTTTTCTCCCTGCGAAGCAGGATTTCATCACGCAAGTGATTTCATCCCACAGCAGTGGGATTTATCCCGTCTGCAAGGACGGATTTAGTTGAAAAGAACCCACATTTGTCGCGGACAAATTTGTGTTCTTTTCTGGTGGGCCATCGGGGACTCGAACCCAGGACCGACCGGTTATGAGCCGGGAGCTCTAACCAACTGAGCTAATGGCCCTTCTTGTACCGAACTATTATAACAAACTCCCCTTCCTTTGTCAAGAGGAACGGGGGCTTTTTGTTTTGCCGCCGAAAAACGGAGCACGGGCCAAAAAACCGAGAAAATCAATGAAACAACGAGGAAACGAGAGATATTTCCTCCCCAACGCCTCCCACCGTCCGGGGAAAACGCTAAAGAAACTTGCGGTTCAGATGAACCTGTGATATAATCAAAGTAACTCAAGCGAGAGGAAATACTTGATAAAAAGGAGAAAACAATGGCAAACGTATATGCAAATCCCTCAAAAATGAAAAAATTCATTCCCGCGATCGTCATCGTTGTTCTGGTTGCCCTGGTGGCACTGGGAAGCTTCGTGATCGTTCCCGCGGGACACACGGGCGTGATCGTCACCTTGGGTAAGGTGAACGAAAACGTTCTGCAGGAAGGCTTCCACTTTAAGATCCCCTTCGTACAGGACGTGATCAACATTTCCAACAAGATCCAGAAGGAAGAGGTTGCCGCCGATGCGGTGAGCAAGGATCTTCAGCAGATCTCCAGCTCCATTGCGGTGAACTTCCGCGTGGGCCTTTCCTCCAGTGCCCAGATCTATAAGAACGTGGGCGACCGCTATTCCGAGATCATTCTGCTCCCCGCCGTGCAGGAAAGCATGAAGGCCATCAGCGCCAAGTACACCGCGGAAGAGCTGATCACCCAGCGCTCTCAGATTGCCGGAGAGATCAAAGAAACTTTGGACGGTAAAGTCAAGGGCTACGGCATCGTGGTGGAAGATTTCAACATCGTGAACTTCACTTTTTCCGACGAATTCAACGCCGCCATTGAGGCAAAGCAGGTGGCTGAGCAGAACCTGATCAAGACCCAAACCGAGCAAGAGCAGGCCCTGGTGATCGCCAACGCAGAAGCTCAGAAAAAGGTGATTGCCGCAGATGCGGAAGCCAAGGCGATCCTTGCCGAGGCCAACGCCAATGCGGAGGCCAACCGTGTGATTGCAGAATCCATCGGAGAAAAGCTTTTGGAGTATCTGAAAATTGAAAAATGGGACGGCGAGCTCCCCCTGGTTCAGGGCGCTGACGGCACCATTATTGACCTGGGCTCTCTTCTGGATGAGTCCGCCACCGAAACTCCCGCTGAGTAAATACGAATCACTGTCCTTTGGGGGCGCACTTCCTTGCGAGGTGCGCCCCCGTTGTGTTTGCAGGGACGGAGAGCGTGGCCACTCCGTGTCATCCTGAGTGGAGCGGAGCCCAGTCGTGCTTGAGCAAAGCGAAAGCGCGTTAGCGGGATCTCGGGGCGGGGAGTGTAGCCAAAAGGAGATCCCGATGCTACGCATCGCCCTGCGTGGGTAACCACTTGGGTTCGACTACGCCGTAAACGGCTTCGCTCAGGATGACACGGAAGGGGCTCCTCATCCATCACTCCGTGGTCCCCCTTCCCCCGAGGGAAGGCTTTATTATTCCGCTTGTTATAAAGAATTGTTTCTTTGTGCCGCTTTTTTTAAGCTCTCGTCTATCATCAAAAGAAAGGGAGAAACAAAAAACCTTCCCCAGCGGGGAAGGTTCCTTTTGCTTGCAAAAGGCGGATGAGGAGAGCAGTCTGACACAAATTCCCGTCTGTTGCAAAAGATTACTCCCCTCTTGGAGACAAAAACAGACCCGAGGAAATCCTCGGGTCTGAAAACTTATGTTTTTATGTTTCTAAGTCAAGATCAATGGCGAGACTTGGAAACAACAACGGCTGCTGCAGCGGAGATCACAACGGCTGCGATCATGTAGACCGTGATGTCGCCGGTGTTGGCTGCGGGCTTCTTGCCGGTGGTAGGTGCGGGCTTGGTGGTGTTAGCCACGCTGTTATTAGCGGAATCGTTAGAACCGTTATCCTTGGTGGGCTTGGGAGTGGTGGCCTTAGGAGCGGTGGTCTTGGGAGCGGTGGTGTTAGGAGCCACTGCTTCCTTGTGTGCACTCAGCACAGGACCAACGCCTTCCACGGCTACCCAAACGGACTCGTCCAGACCCATTTCAGAAACAGCGTCCTTGCCCGTCATCTTTTTGTCGGACAGATTCTCCATGCCGGCATCGCCGCCCTTGGTATTGGTGGATTTGGAAGGATCGTAGAACCTGAAGGCAATGTTTTCAGAAACAAAGCAGTCGGTAGCGGTGAAAGTGGTGCAACGACCAACGATGGAACCGGAAGTGGTGGACTTATCGTTGGCATTGAATTTTCCGATAAAGAAGCAGTTGGTGAAGATGGATCCCTTTTCGTTGGGGTCGTCAGTACGGGCGAGAAGTCCGCCGGAGTTCTCCTTATACAGGTTCACACCGTTCTTGTAGCTCTCTGCGTACTTGGACTGAACAGTTCCGTTGAATCCGGAGTTGATAATCTCCACGTGAGCTTTGTTTAAGTTGCCCAGGAGGCCGCCGACAAAACGTCCGCCGCCTTCCACGGTGCCCATAAACAAGCAGTTCTTCACAATAACAGACTTACCCTCGCCGAGGCCAATGAAGCCGCCGACGGAAGAATGCTTCTCATAGGGACCGCTGAGCTTTCCATCAGGGTCATTCAAGTCCTCCTTGGAGGGATCGCCGTTCTGATAGTAGGTAGCATACACAGAAGAGTTATCCACCTGAATGTTCTCCAGCACAACGTTGCTACCGGAATCAACTCTGCCGGCAATGACACCGAGACCATAGGCGCCGCAAACATAAGAGTTGGTGACTCTGAGGTTCTTCACGGTGCCGGCAAGAGCGGGGAAAAGACCGTTGGCAGCAGCTTTAGCTGCGTCCGCCCCTGCACCGAAGGGGATGATCTTATTATCGTCGGCTGCGCTGAAAGAATTGGAGTACAGACCGGAAATGGTGTGTCCCTGTCCGTCAAAGGTTCCCATGAAAACACTCTCAGCACCCTCAGCGATGGTATACCAGTTAAACTTGGGAGCCTTGGAGGCCCAATCCTTGGCATCGCCTTCGTTGATAGTGATGTCGTTTTCCAGTTTGATCGTCTTGTTGCTGAAGTTCTCGCCGGCAGCCATGTACTCAAACACGTAGACGAGCTCTTCTGCGGTTCTTACCGGAATGGTCTTATCGCTCTTTTTCCACCATCTTTCTGTTATACTCGCGGTAGAACCGGAGTATGCAGCGGAGGTGGTGAAAGCGAAGCAAGCAATGACCATGGCAAAAACCAAAAGTGCACTTAATGCTTTCTTCATTTGTGTTTCTCCTTTGGAAAAAAATTTATTTATTTGTTATCACAACAAATACGATTTCGGGGCGGAAAA
>JAZNGI010000122.1:0-6065 GCA_045576375.1 Eubacteriales bacterium | reverse complement strand
CCCGGAATCAAAACGGGGCTGAACCTTCGCTGTGACGATCCCTCCTCCGTGGGGGCCGATCTGATCTGCGCCTGCGTGGCCGGCCGCAATGATTACGGCGCTCCCCTGCTGATCGTAGATATGGGCACGGCAACGAAGATGATGCTGGTGGATCAAAACGGCGCCTTTGCGGGAGTTTCCATTCTTTGCGGAGTGGGCACCGCCCTGAACGCCCTGACCGTTTCCGCCGCTCAGCTTCCCCAGGTAAGCTTGGAGGCGCCTGCCGGCGTGATCGGCAAGAACACCGCGGATTGCATTCGCTCGGGAGCGATCTTCGGAAACGCCGCCATGATCGACGGAATGATCGACCGTTTCTGCGAGGAAGCGGAAGAGGAGCTGAAGGTAGTTGCCACGGGAGAATTTGCCTCAACGGTGATCCCCCTCTGCGTTCACTCCATCCATTGGGATGAAACCCTGGTGCTGAAGGGCCTGCACCTGCTCTACCAAAAAAACAATTGACCGGTCCGTATATTTTCTCCCTCGGGAGATGATAGAATATATGCGTTGCATTGCCCCCGGGCAAGCGACAGCAAGGAGGAAAATATGAATACCAAAACCAAACAAACCATGTCCGTCCAAACCCTGGCAACGGGAGCGATGATGACCGCCTTTGTGATACTCTTGCAGTCTCTGGCTACCTATACCACATTTTTCGGTCCCTTCTCCACTGCCGTCGGGTTGATCCCCATTGTCATCGGCGCCGCATTGTGCGGACCCGCCGTCGGCCTCTGGCTGGGGCTGGTCTTCGGCGGGGTGGTTTTGTTGACGGGAGGAGCCAATCTCTTTTTTATGTTCCATATTCCGGGAACTTGGATCACGGTGCTTATGAAGGGCGCCGCTTGCGGATTGGCCGCCGGACTGGCTTACCGCCTGTTGCAAAAAACAAGCAAGACCCTGGCTGTGATCGTGGCCTCCGTTCTTTGTCCTTTGGTGAACACCGGCGTGTTCCTTTTGGGTTGCCGCATTTTCTTTCTTCCCCACGCTCAAGCCATTGCCGAGCAGGCGGGGCTGGCCGTCAGCGGATTTGATGTTTTTCTGGCTCTTGCTATGTTAAACTTCCTTTTTGAGATCGGTATGAATTTGATCCTCAGCCCGGTGGTCGTGAGAGTGATTCAGATCAAATCAAAATTGTTCAAATGATTTTATAACACAGACGATAAAAAAGAAAGACTATGTCTCAAAACGAGCGCATAGTCTTTTTTCATGGGGTTACGGCTTGTGACTGCCGATGAAACAGGCAAACCGACGGTTTTTCGTTATCGCTGTACCCGTCCGCTTCCGTCGCCGCCGGCGAGTTTTTCCACTTCCTTGACGCTGACACGGTTGAAATCGCCCTCGATGCTGTGCTTGAGAGCCGAGGCGGCAACCGCAAATTCAATGGCCTCAGCGGAGGTCTT
The DNA here is from genome assembly GCA_045576375.1 of Eubacteriales bacterium. Classification (GTDB taxonomy): domain Bacteria; phylum Bacillota; class Clostridia; order Oscillospirales; family SIG627; genus SIG685. The sequence continues at coordinate 4,629 of JAZNGI010000122.1, read as the reverse complement.
GCCCGTGAGAAGAGAATAGATGAGCCCTGCGCCGAAGGAATCGCCGCCGCCCACACGGTCAACGATGTGGAGACGGTAGGATTTGGAGAAATAGAAGCCGTCGCCGTCGTAGAGCATTGCCGCCCAGTCGTTATCGCTGGCGGAAATGGAGGAACGAAGGGTAATGGCCACCTTTTCAAAGCCGAATTTCTCGGCCAACTGCTTGGCCACGCTCTTATAGCCCTCATGGTTGAGCTTACCGCCGTAAATATCGGTGTTCTCAGCCTCGATTCCGAAAACGTCTTTGGCATCCTCCTCGTTGGAGATGCACACGTCCACGTATTGGCACAGTTCGGTCATAGCGGCTCTTGCCTGCTCTCTTGTCCAAAGCTTGCCGCGGTAGTTAAGATCACAGGAGATCTTGACCCCCTTGGCCTTGGCGGCCTTACAAGCCTGCCTGCAGATCTCCACCAGGTTCTCTCCGAGAGCGGGGGTGATGCCCGTGAAGTGGAACCAGTCGGCGCCCTCAAAAATGGCATCCCAATCAAAATCTGCGGGCTCTGCGGTCTGTATCGAAGAATATTTTCTATCGTAGATACAAACCGAGCCTCTTTGAGAAGCACCCTTCTCTAAATAGTAGATGCCCACGCGCTCGCCGCCGCGGACGATCTGATCTGTGTTGACACCAAAGTAGCGCAAGGAATCCACCGCCGCCTGCCCAATGGCGTGGGCGGGAAGCTTGGTCACATAGGTACTGTCAATCCCGAAGTTGGCAAGGGAAACGGAAACGTTGGCCTCGCCGCCTCCAAAGGTGGCTTGCATCTGATCGTTCTGAAAGAAGCGGTAATAGCCGTTAGGGGCCAGCCGCAACATGATCTCACCAAAAGTTACAACTCTCATGCCTGTTCTCCCTTCTTTTCCACGGCCTCCAGTGCTTCTTTCACAAAGAAGCTGCCGCCGATGGCCGCTACCTTATCAAAGGCAAGAAATTCATCGATGTTTGTTCTGTCCACGCCGCCCGTGGGAATAAATTTCACCTGGGGGAAGGGAGCGGAGAGGGCCTTCAACGCCTTCAGACCGCCGTAGATATTGGCGGGGAAGAATTTGACGGTGGTGATCCCCAACTCCAGGGCCTGCATGATCTCGGTAGGTGTCACGCATCCGGGATAATAGGGGATATTCTTCTGGCTGCAAATCTTTGCCACGGATTCCGACAGACCGGGGGAAACGATAAACTGCGCTCCTGCCGCAAGGGCATCCTCGCACTGCTTGGCGTTGATGACGGTGCCCGCGCCGATACTCATATCGGGATAATGCTCACAGGCGTAGGCAATTGCCTGTGCCGCACAGGCAGTGCGGAAGGTGATCTCTGCGCACTGAATGCCCACAGCCTTCAGCGCCGTTAAGATTTTGTCGGTCTCGGATAAGTCCCGAATAACCACGACAGGGATATATTTTTCCATCGTATATGTCCTTCCCTTCTTGTTTGATCGCTTGGAAAAAAATCAGGACTTGTTTGAAAAATGACACAGGGACATCCGTCCCCGTTTGGCAAGCTTTTTCCCTGCGAAACACTGCGAAAATGAATGGGGGCCGCATGGAGACGATCGCATCAAAACATTTCAAAAATCACTGTTCAAACAAGTCCTATTCGTTTATTTAGTTGCCCAGATCCTCGACGATCAGCGTTCTCACGCCGTTGGCGTCTACGGTTGCGGCTTCCTTCTTGGGGTTGTTTCTCTGCTCCAGGAACTTGGGGGCTACCTGGGGGAAGAGAGCAAGGCTGAGCACGTCTTCCTCACACTTGGCAAGGTCGCCCGCTTCCTTGGTGTACTTTTCCATTTCGGGCTCCAGCAGATCCGCGGGACGGCAGGTGATGAGCTCGGCATCGCCGATGGCCTTCTTTCTGACTTCCTCGTTGACCTTGCCGGGGAGCTTACCGTATTCCCCGCGCAGAAGACCCTTACTCTCCTTGGTGACCATCTTATATCTCTCGCCCATCAGCACGTTGAGAACCGCCTGGGTTCCCACGATCTGGCTGGTGGGGGTCACCAGAGGAGGATAACCGAAGTCCTCACGGACTCTGGGGATCTCTGCCAAAACATCGTAATACTTATCCTCGGCGTTGGCCTGCTTCAACTGGCTGATCAGGTTGGAAAGCATTCCGCCGGGCACCTGATAGAGAAGGGTGTTGGTGTCCACGTTCAACACCTTGGGATCCAGGCTTCCCTGCTCCTTTAGCTTTTTGGCAACGCCGCGGAAGTGAGCGGCGGCCTCGCTGAGCTTAGTGAGGGAGAGTCCGGTGTCTCTCTCGGTTCCCTGAAGGGTGGCCACCAAGGACTCGGTGGCGGGCTGAGCGGTGCCGTTGGCCAAGGGAGACAGAGCGCAGTCCACAATGTCCACACCGGCCCAAACGGCCATCAGATTGGTCATATCCCCCGTTCCCGAGGTGTTATGGGTGTGCAGATGGAGGGGAACCTTCACGTTCTCCTTGAGCTTTTTCACCAAATTGTAGGCATCCACGGGGAGCAGAAGGTTTGCCATATCCTTAATGCAGATCACGTCGGCACCCATGCTCTCCAATTGCTTGGCAAGAGCAATGAAATATTCCTCGTTGTGCACGGGGCTGGCGGTGTAGCTGATGGCCGCCTCGGCAACGCCGCCGTACTTCTTAATGGCCTTCATGGCCATTTCAACGTTTCTGGGGTCGTTGAGGGCGTCGAACACGCGAACCACGTCGATGCCGTTTTCGATGCTCTTGGCAACGAATTTATCCACCACGTCGTCGGCATAATGCTTATAACCCAAGAGGTTCTGGCCTCTCAGAAGCATTTGCAGGCGGGTGTTGGGCATTGCTTTTCGAAGCTTTCTCAGCCGTTCCCAGGGATCCTCGTTTAAAAATCTCATGCAGGAATCGAAGGTGGCGCCGCCCCAGCACTCCAAGGACCAGAAGCCAACGCTGTCCAGGATCTGGCAGGCGGGAAGCATATCCTCCACTCTCATGCGGGTGGCCGCTTGGGATTGGTGAGCATCACGGAGAATGGTGTCCGTGATAAAGAGTTTATTTGCCATAATCATTCTTCTCCTTTCGTCATCCACCGCAGATGGCAATCAACACGCCTGCGGCAATGGCAGATCCGATGACTCCTGCCACATTGGGACCCATTGCGTGCATCAGCAGGAAGTTCTTCGGGTTCTCCTTTTGGCCGACCGTCTGAGACACGCGGGCCGCCATGGGAACGGCCGACACGCCGGCAGAGCCGATGAGGGGGTTGATCTTATTCTTCAGGAACAGATTCAAGAATTTAGCCAGGAGCACGCCGCCGGCAGAGCCCATGCCAAACGCAACCACACCGAGAACGATGATCTTGATGGTCTCCCAGCTCAGGAAGGCGCTTGCAGTGGCAGTAGCGCCCACGGAGATGCCCAGGAAGATGGTGACGATGTTCATCAGCTCGTTCTGAACGGTCTTGTTCAGACGCTCCACCACGCCGCTTTCGCGGAAGAGGTTACCCAGCATCAGACAGCCGATGAGGGGAGCCGCGGAGGGAACCAGGAAGGAAACGAAAGCAGTTACCACGATGGGGAACACGATCTTTTCCGTTTTGGAGACGCTTCTCAGCTGCTTCATTTCGATCTGCCGCTCCTTCTTGGTGGTCAGGGCCTTCATGATGGGCGGCTGGATCACGGGGACCAGCGCCATATAGGAATAGGCCGCCACGGCAATGGGACCGAGCAGATGGGGAGCCAGCTTGGAGGTGACGAAGATGGCGGTGGGGCCGTCGGCGCCGCCGATAATACCGATACTGGCGGATTCCAGCATGTCAAAGCCCAGGCATCCGTTGGCAACGGCGTAAGTAACGAAAATACCAAGCTGTGCGGCCGCACCCAGCAAAAGGCTGATGGGATTGGCGATCAGGGGACCGAAATCGGTCATTGCACCCACGCCAAGGAAGATCAGACAGGGATAAATACCCAGCTTCACGCCCAGATACAGGATATCCACCAAGCCGATAGCAATGCTCTTCCCCACCTCTACCCCAGCGAGAACGGCATCCGCAACACCCGCCTCGGACAATTCCTTCAAAAACTCCTCAGTAACGGGGGCACCGCCGAAGAGTTCCCAATGGATATGGCCGCCGGCAAACAGGATCTCGTGATACATTCCCGCGCCGGGAAGGTTAGTGAGAAGCATGCCGAAGGCGATGGGCAACAGCAGCATGGGCTCGAACTTCTTCACGATCGCTAAGAACAGCAAAAAGCAAGCAATGCCAAGCATCACAAGCTGTTTCCAATCCACCGTGAGAAAGCCCGTTTGATTGATAAAGTTAATCAGTGCTTCCATAAGGATTCAAACCGCCTCTCTGCTTATTTGATCACGCAGAGAAGAGCACCGGTATCCACAGCCGCGCCCTTGGTGACGGCAACGGAATCCACCACGCCCGCCTTGGGAGCGAGGATCTCGTTTTCCATTTTCATTGCTTCGATAACGAAGAGTAGCTGACCTTTTTTAACGGATGCGCCGTTAGATACGTTTACGGAAAGAACAGTACCGGGGAGAGGAGAAGTTACAGCAGTGCCGCCTGCGGGAGCAGCAGCGGCAACGGGTGCAGCTGCAGAAGCAGCAGCGGGTGCGGAAGCAACGGAAGC
>JAZNGI010000121.1:0-6919 GCA_045576375.1 Eubacteriales bacterium | reverse complement strand
AACGTTGCCGCTTGTTTTTCGGGGTGGGGGAGCATTTCTCTTGGGGCTCTCCTTGCCGGCTTTTTGCTGTGCCTTGTATTTTTGATAGTTCTTGCGGATCTGTCGGAACGCCTTTTGGCGCTCATTCCGCTTCGCTCTTCGCTCTTTGCGGTATTCCTTCTGATCGTTCTTGAAGCGTTGCTTCTCCTCCTTAAGATACCGTTTCACAGCCCTTCTTTCCTCTGCGTTTTTGCGGAAATTGCCAAGGAAGGCCAAGGCTGCTAAAACCAGGATCAGCAGGATCAGCGCCGCGGCTGAAAAGTGAAGCACCGTCACCACCGTGGGGTGGCTGAAGAATTCCTGCACCGAGGTCATAAATGCGTCGAAACCGCTCTTTTCAATGGAGCGCTGGGTGATAATGTCGGCGCTTCCCAAAAGCTGGGAGTCGTAGTACACCTCAACGGTACCCACCGACAGACCCTTACTGACGGGAGCTGTGAGAGAATCCCGAAGATAGTGAAATTCCCGCTTCAGCAAGGCAGGATCGTGATCCACGGGAAGGAGTGCGCGGATCTCGCTTTCGCAAACCAGCATCACGCTGTCCGCATTCATTCCAAGCTCCACCCTCATTTCACTCAGGGCGGTGTCTCTTTCGATCACCGTGGTCAAGCGGTAATTGTCCAGCGCGTGGCGCACAAGGGTTCTTGCATCGGTGAAGGAGGAGTAGATCTCGTTTTGATATTTCCCGTTGGCCACGAGAATGATAAAGGTCAAGCCGCTTTGCTCCACCGTAGTGGCGCAAACGAAGCCCGCTTTGTTGGTACTGCCTGCGTTCATTCCCATCACCTCGGGGGTGTAATACCCCGTGTAGGGATTGGTGTCCACCAACAGATTCTTGGTGCGCAGATTCCGCGCTTTGGAAAGATTCGTGGCGGGAACGGTGTGCTCCACAGTGTCGCTCATCAGCATCAGATCGTTGATCTTGTAGGCGTAGGCGCAAAGCTTTACCATATCCGCCAGCGTGGTGTTCATGGCCGTTTGATCCATTCCCGTGGGGTTGGAAAAATAGGTGCTCTCCATTCCCAGCTCTCGGGCCTTCGTGTTCATCATGGCAATAAATTCCGCCTCGGAGCCTGCCACCGTCTGTGCAATGGCAAGGGCCGCATCGTTGGCGCTTCCCACCACCATGGCATAGAGCAGTTCCTTTAGGGGGAGCTGTTCTCCCTCCTTCAGATTGATCCGTGTCCCCGTGGACTTTTCGGCAACGTAGTTGCTCACGGTCACCACCGTGTCCGGATGGCTTGCGGCAAATTCAAAGCCCAAAACGGCGGTCATGATCTTGGTAAAGGAAGCGGGAGCGATCATCTCGTTTTCTCCTTGGCTCCACAGGATCCTGTCGTATTCCAAATTGTAGATCAGCGCTTTTTCTCCCTCTGCAGTCAGCTGAGGCTCTCCCTCGGCGCTCACGGGAAGTGCGGTAAACACCAACAGAAGGGAAAGAAAAAGAGCCGATAGTTTACGAATTCTTTTCAAAATATTTCTTGACCTCTTCAACGTCTTTGTGAATTTGCGCCAGTAGGGCTTGGGGGCTGTCAAAGCGCCGCTCCTCCCGAATAAAATGAAGGAAGCTGCATCGTGCGGTCTTGCCGTACAGATCCCCCCTGAAACCCGGAAGGTGAGATTCGCAGTTCAGGCTCCCGTTGTGCTCCACGGTGGGGCGGACTCCCACGTTGGTCACCGCAGGGTAATCTCGCCCCTCCACGTTAAACAGCGTGGCGTAGACTCCCTGTTTCAAAGCCGCCGCATTCGGGGGAAAGCTTTGGTTTGCGGTGGGGAAGCCAAAGGTTTGGCCCAGGTGCTTTCCGTGCTCCACGGGCGCCTCCAGCGCAAAGGGCGCACCCAGCATTTCGTTGGCCTTTTGCGTTTCGCCCGCTTCCAAAAACAGGCGGATCCGCGTGGAGCTCACCGGCTCGCCCTCAAAATCCACGGGAGGCTCCACCGTAAGGGAGACTCCGTGAGGAGCAAGCAACTCCCGCAGCATTTGGGGATCCCCTGCGGCGTTTTTTCCGAAGGTGTAATTAAAGCCGCAAACCACGTGAGCGGCACGAAGCTCGTCAACGAGGATCTTTTCTGTAAATTCCCGGGGAGAAAAGGATCCCATTTTTAAAAAATCTGCCGGGATCACCCGGCGGATCCCCAGTTTTTCCAGGAGTTTTTGTTTTTCCTCGGGCATGGATAAAACTCCCGGAACGCTCTTGTGTAAATAAAAGGAGGGATGTTTTTCAAAGCACCACACCGTGGGGATCAGATCCCGCTCTCGGGCAATGCGCACGGTGGTTTCAATGAGCTTGCGGTGTCCCAAATGCACTCCGTCGAAATTGCCCAGGGCAACCACGGTTTTTTGCGATTCTTTTACGTTGGGCAAAGCGCATCCTCCTTTCTTATTCCTGTTTTAATGGCTCTTCTTATACTTTCGAAACACAAGATACTTGCACAAAAAGAAATTTACGATCACCACGATCACCGACAGAGCCACCTTGGCCAGAGTGATTCCGTCAATGGGCTTTGAAAAGATTTCCCCGATCTTCCAGGAGGAAAGCCCCGCCAGCTCGCTGATCCAAAGGCCCGTCTGCTCCAGAGCAAAGGTAATAAGCCTTGCGCCGATAAAGGAAGCAAACTCCTTGGCCAGAGAGGAAAAAGAGCCCCTCTTGGTTTCAAACACGAAAAGCTTGTTCACCGTGTAGGCAAACAGCACCGCCGTGCAAAAGGCCAAGGCGTTGGCAACAAGGCTTGGAACGGAACAAATGTTATAGCACAAAAAGAAGGTAAGGTAATTGACCAGCGTGGTCATCAAACCGAAAAACAGGTAGGAGAGGGTTTCTCGGTTCAACAGTTTTTTTATGAGCTTCATTGAAAATTCCTTTTCTTTCATTTCCCGCTCATTATATCAAAAAGAAAAAACAAAGTCAAGAGAAAAAAGCTCCTCCCCAACAGGGGAGAAGCTTTCATTCAAATGGGGTTGCCCATCAACTGTATCTTAGCCCAAAGGCACTTACCATCTTCTCTTTTTCTTCAGGTAGATCCCAACTCCTGCTATAAGTGCTCCCACTGCCGCGATACTGCTCGCAACGTAGATTGCCGTCATATCGTTGCCCTGTGCGGTGGTTTGAGAGGAGGCGGGGGTCGTAGCGGCAACGGCGGAGTTGGAGGGAACGGCCGAGGTGCTTCCCGGTGCCGAGGAAGAAGCGATCACGGATGAACTCATCACGGCGGAAGAGGAAGGCACAACGGACGAGGAAGGTGCCGAAGAAGAGGCGGGAGCGCTGGAGGAGGTTTGGGCCGGCGCATTGGGATCCTTGGCTCGGCAAACCTTGCACAGATGATCGCTTTGGTAGCTGTGAGAAGCCAAAGGAAGAAGTTCCTTTGCCGCGTTGGTGGAAACGGTGCCCTTGGCATCCTTGTAGCAAAGCCCCGTCTCGGGATCGTAATAATAGGCGTTGTTTCCCTGCACCTTGCAAGTGGAATCCTTTTTAGGAATATAAGTCAGCAAAACGCTCTTTTCAAAGGAGCAAACGGTGCACACGCCGTCGGAGAAACTGTGAGAAGCCTGCGTGTCTTTTTCTCCGCAGGAGCACAGAGGGCGATGTCCCGCCTCGTTCTTTTCGTAGCCTGCGTCAAAGTTGTGGGGAAGGAGAGGGAGGGTTACTTCATTGAGAGTAGTAGGCTTGTATCCCCTGGAATCCGTGTAGTAGGTTTTGCTTTCGGGATGCCAGTAATAAAGAATATTTCCTTTTTGGGAGCAAGTGGATTCCTTGGCGGGAACGCAAGTCAGCGAGCGTTTCTGAGCGCAATCTTCACAGGATAAACTGTAATAATGGTGATTCTCTTCAAAGGAGGCGTTGCAGTAAACGCAAGAAGCTTCGTGGGTTTGAGTTCCTTGCGACGTATAGGAGTATCTGTGCCCCGACAAAGGAAGGGCCTGTGCCGCCTTGGTGGTTGGCTTTCTCAGCGTTGCATCGGTGTAGATCTTTCCCGAGGCACTAACCACGTATCCATTGGTGCCGGCGGTCTTGCAGGTGGAGGGAGTGTAGTCCTGTCCGTCCGTAAAGAGCTCCAGCTTCTGCGTAGGGGGATACACCTTGTAATCAATGGAGAAGATCCCGTGTTGCACCTCGAGTCGTCCGTTGTAGGGAACCAGGTTCATCCCGCCTGCGGATTTCAAATTGTGAAGCCCGTTCTTGTCGTAGCGCTTGATGATCAGTTCACCGTCGGTGATTTCATATACGGTCATGGTGAGGGCGGTGTCCACCGCCTCGTTATAATCCGTGCTGAAATAGCCGATGTATCCTGCGTTCAGATAGGTAAAGCCCAAGGTTTCTTCAACACAGGCTTTGGTATCGGAGGGAACGCCGATGTTGATGGTGTCTCCGCGAGTCAGATAAATGGAAGAGCCTCCCAGATGGTGGTCCCAGCCGTGGGAATGATTGTGCCCGAAAAGAAACACGATGTTCAATCCGTTGTTGGCGCCGTATTCCAGCTCATCGTAAATGTAGCGGGCGTAGCGTCCGTCGCCGTGGACGAAGGTTCTCATGGAATAGTGCAGGGGAAGGTGAGACAATACGAAAATAGGAGCGGTGTAGTTCTCTTCGATCTTCTCTTCCAGATATTCCGCGAGATTCTCGGCGGTTTGCTGTACCCTTGCGGCGTGCTGAGCAACGTTTTCCGAGCCGTTTTGGCTTTGTGTTCCCGCAAACCACATATAATCGTCCTCGTTGATGACGAACACCCCGTATTCTCCGCTGTCGGGGTCGTTGTTGCCGCTGGGAGAAAGATAGCGGGTGCCCACGTAGTCGTGATTTCCCTGTACCTTGATAATGGCCTCTTCTTCAATGCCAAAGCCTGCGTTGAGCACGGTCTGGGTCATCATCTGAATGCCGAATTCGCTTTGGTAATTGGAATAATCGTGATAGTAGTCTCCCATAAACAGAAAACCGTCGGCGTGAGAGTAGTCCTTCCTGATCTGCCGGAAGATCTCGTTCATCTGATCCCTGCAGGTGTAGTGGGTGTCAACGTAGGACTGAAAGTCCGATGCGGCGATGAGCACGGTGGTGTTCTGTGAGGCTTTGGCTGTGAGAGGGGAAACGGGAACGATCCCCGCAAACAGCATCAGCATCAGCACAGCGGCGACGATTCTTCTGAAATTGCGCACGGCGGTTCTCCTTTTTCTTTTCTTGCTTTGATTCTAACACAATTATTCCCCTTTTTCAATAGAAAAACTACCAAAAGGCAAAAAGGCTTGCTTTGAAAGCATTTTTCTTTTTCACGCTTGAAAAACATCGAAAAAAGCAGAATTTTTTTCCTTTCTCTTGACATGGATAAGAGAGAAGTCTATAATAGTTGCAAGTGCAACGATCGGAGGAAAACACCGTGCCGCCTTTTGTCAGAAGTTTTAATATTCTCAGCCGTTGCGTAGCGATGTGGCGTTGTCAGCACCTGGAGGGAGTTTCTCTGAAGGGCTGTCACCACAGCTATGTTTACGCCCTTTGCCGAAATCCCGGCTTGTCTCAGGACGAGCTGGCCCAACGGCTTTTTATCAATAAATCCAACGTTACCCGCCATCTCTCCTTTTTGGAGGAGCAGGGCTACGTGAAGCGGGAGGCAGACCCTGTGGACCGTCGGGTCACCAAAGTCTATCCCACGGAAAAAATGCGCTCTCTTCTCCCGAAAATGAGAGAAGTCACCGAAGAATTCAAAGCCGCCGTGTCCCAAGGGATTCCCGAGGAGGACATGGAGGTCTTTTTGCGCGTGTTGGACCGTATGAGCCAAAACGCCGCCTCTAACGTGCAATACGGGGAGGACGGAGAATGAAGCGTGTTCTGCGATATCTTTTGCCTCATCGGGCAAAGATGGCCCTTGGCCTTGCGGTGAAGATCTTCGGCACCGTGGCGGAGTTATTTCTTCCCTTGATTTTGAGCCACATTCTCAAGGATGTGGTTCTGGCTCAGCGAATTGAACAGATCCTTCTTTGGGGAGGATTGATGATCCTTTGCGCCGGTCTGGCTCTCGCCTGCAACATCATTGCCAACCGTATGGCGGCAAGGGTCGCCAAGCACTTCACCCGTTCTTTGCGCCACGATCTTTTCAGCGCCACCCTCGCCCTTTCTCCCGCCCAAACGGATGCCTTCACCGTTCCTTCCCTGGAAGCCAGAATCACCACCGACACCTATCACGTGCATAATTTCATCAATATGATCCAGCGAATGGGAGTCCGCGCCCCTATTTTGCTGGCAGGCGGCATCGGCATCACTCTGTTTATGGATTCCTTTCTTGCCTTGGTGATGCTTGCCGTGTTGCCCCTCATCTTTCTCACCGTGTTTTTCGTTTCCTCCTTCGGCGTTCCCCTGTACGCCGCGGTGCAAAAAAAGGTGGATCGAATGGTGCGCGTGGTGCGGGAAGATATTCAGGGCATCCGCGTCATCCGCGCTCTCAGCAAAACCTCCTATGAAAAACAGCGCTACGACGGCGTGAATCGGGAGCTGGCCAAGGGAGAGACCAAGGCGGGTGCCGTGATGGGCATTGTAAACCCCGTGATGACTCTTCTGATGAACGGCGGCATCGTGGCGGTGATTGCTCTCAGCGCCTCCCGTGTGGCGGGCGGCCGGTCCCATCCCGAAACGGTCATTGCCTTTATGCAGTATTTCACGCTGATCTCCATGGCAATGATGAGTGTCACCCGAATGTTCACCATGTACACCAAGTGCGCCGCCTCTGCCCGCAGGATTGCCGAGGTGCTGGATGCTCCCGCCGATCTTGTCACGGAGGAGGAGAGCCGCTATCCCTGCGTTTCGTCCGACGCCCACGTTCTGTTTGACCGTGTCAGCTTTTCCTATAAGGGAAAGAAAAACGATTTGGAAGACGTTTCCTTCTCTCTCAAACCGGG
>JAZNGI010000120.1:0-7354 GCA_045576375.1 Eubacteriales bacterium | reverse complement strand
GGCAGGCGAGAAGCTGGCCGGCCTCGGCCCTGTCTGCCACCGTCACTCTTTTGCCGTCCAGGGTGATGCCGTCCTCTAAGCGCTTGATGCGCCGCAGGTGCGTGGCCGACAGGGAAAAATGAATGCGAATCAGATCCCGCATCGTTTTTCCTTCTTCTTGGCTTGTCACAACGTGTTTTAAAATCATGGCTTCCTCCCCGTGGATGGTGAGATTATTGTACCACGCTTTCACAAAAAGCGCAAGAAAAACTTGACCTTTTCTCTTTTTGGATGTAAAATATAAGAAGAAAAACAAGCGAGGTGTCAACCATGAACGGAAAAAAACAGCTTGCGTTCTCCTGCGGGATTCCCGCCGTTGCAATGAAAAGTGCGGATCGCGCCCTTTCTCTCCTTGGAGCTTTTTCGGAGAACGGACGGAAGGAGGAACGTCCATGACTTCCAAGCGTTCTCCCGTCTTGGCCGTTGCTTTGGCCGTGGTCGGGGCTCTGTTGCTTCTGTCGGCTCTCGTCGCCTTTCTTTGGACGCCCCAAGAGCTCTATCCCGGCTATTATTCCGCCATCAACACCAATCGTGCTCCCGTCAACCAAGCGGAGTTTGTTCGGGATCTCTATTTGGCAGAGGACGGTAAGGGGCGGCTTTCCACCTGCGATGCTTCCGGTGTTTCCGTGGACGTGATCGAGTTTTCCTCCTATCGGATCCGCGGCGACGCGATCGCCTTTTTGGATGTGAAGCCCTACGGATCGGCCGAGGATCGCGGCTTTGTTCGGGAAAGCGACGGCACCTTCTCTCTTTCGTTTTCCTTTTCCCGAAAAGACGGCGGCTTCATCCTGAGCGCTTGCCATTACGAACGCATCGAAACCGAATAAATATCTCCCGTATATGATATGCACCCCCAAAAGTCAGATTCTTTTGGAGGTGCATGTTTTTTTATAAAGAAAAAGACACTTTCGGTTTGAAAGTGTCATATTGAGTTACATCCTTTGAGAAAGGTAATATTACCGTGCTCAAAATAATGGCTATCACTTGTTTTAAACGTGAAGTTTTTGCTGTCGCAAAAGTGAAGTTGCTCATTGTATTCGCAGTGAAGTTTGGTCTATAAGATCAAGTGAAGTTAAGTTTGCCCATCTTCGCGTGCTGAGCGAAACTTCACTGTCCGTAGGACAACGTCACTATCGAAGATAACTTCTCTTGCCCGCAAGGGCAAACTTAGTTGAGGCACCTTCCGTACGGAAGGTGCCTCACGGAGAGGGTGCTTAAGGGATCCTTTAGTCTTCGAAGGGGAACTTGTACTGAGTGAGCCCCAGCTCGTCTCTGACGGCGATGATCTCCTTCTGAACGCTCTCGTTGATCGGAACGCCGCTGTCCTTTCTCTTGAGCCACACGTCGTGCTCCTTCTCGCCTGCGGAGAAGATTCTGTCCTGGCCGGGAGCCTTCTTGGAAGCTCTCACGCTGCGGATGATGTCGCCCGCTTTCTTTCTGCACAGCTCTTCGCCCAGGAAGTGATTGGTGTCAATGGCAATGAAGAAGTGGCCCAGGTGATAAGGAGCCTTTTCGCCGTTGGGGCCCTTGCCGTCCAGCGCCTTGCCGTAGATACCGTCCTGAAGAACGGAGGAGAGAAGCTCCACCACCATGGCGTAGCCGTAGCCCTTGTAGCCGCCCAGCGCTTCGCCCAGACCGCCCAGGGTGGTCAGAGCAGCGGTGCCGTTACGGATCATTTTCAGAGCCGCGCCCGCGTCGCCCTCCACGGGGTTGCCGTCCAGACCGATCACGGTGCCGGGATGGATCTCTTCGCCGATTCTCTCGTAGTACTCCACCTTACCGTTCTGGGTGATGGAGGTGGCACAGTCGATCACAAAATCAAACTCCTCGTCGGTGGGAATACCGATGGTGAGGGGGTTGGTTCCGAACATTCCTTCCACGCCGAAGGTGGGAGCAACGGAGGGACGGGCGTTGGTACCGGTGATACCGATGCAGCCTTCCTTGCAAGCCATGGTGGGATAGTAGCCGGCGATGCCGTAGTGGCAGGAGTTGCGAACCACAACCATGCCCATGCCGTATTTCTTCGCCTTTTCAATGGCCAGCTTCATGGACTTGTAGCCGATGACCTGACCCATACCGTCGTGGCCGTCCACCACCGCGGTGGTCTCGGTTTCCTTGATGATCTCAAAATTGGTCACGGCGTTCTGAATGCCGTCCTTGATTCTGTCAAGGTACACGGGCTTGAAGCGGTTGACACCGTGAGACTCAATGCCTCTCTTGTCGGACTCCAGAAGAACGTCTGCGCAGATCTTCGCATCCTCTTCGGGAATTCCGTAGCCGATGAAAGCGTCGGTCACAAAGTCGGTGATCGTTTTCCAATCAACGATGTTGGTTTTTGCCATGATGATTCATCCTCGTTTCCTAATAATTTCAGCATCGGAAGAACGGTTCTTCCAACATTTAACAAATATATTATAGCACAGAATTTTTTCTTGACAAGTGTTTTTGCTGTAAATTTTTCGTTTTTTTTGCCGATTTCTCGGGGAAGGCTTATTTACTTCCCGTGGAGCCGAAGCCGCCCTCTCCCCGCAGAGTTTGGGAAAGGGAATCTTTCTCTTCAAAGAGCGCCTTTAAGAAGGGGGTGATCACCAGCTGAGCAATGCGGTCTCCCGGGAGGACCGTGCGGGGGATATCGGAATGGTTGAGAAGCGCCACCTTCACCTCGCCCCGATAATCCGCATCCACCACTCCCACCTTGTTGGCGGGGGCCAACCCGGATTTCACCGCCAGTCCGCTTCTGGCAAAGATCAGCCCTGCAAAGCCTTGAGGAATCTCCATTGCCAGGCCCGTGCCCACAAGAGCGGTTTGGCCGGGAGCGATCACCAAGGGGGAGTCAAGATGGGCGTGCAGATCCGCACCTGCCGCCGCTTGGGAGCCGTAAACGGGAAGCTTGGCATCGGGAGAGAGCTTTTGAATTTTTACGATCTGTTCCATAGTCGGTTCCTTCTTTCTCGTTTTGTTACCCATAGTATACCACAAAATTCCCTTTCCTGTATAAAAAACTTGCAAAAAAAAGGAAAAAGGGGTATAATAAGGAAAAATTCTTTTATCGGAGGAAATAAACCATGCCCGGAGCATACTGGAAGCATTTCAAAAGCGGCACCGACATTCGCGGCGTTGCCCTGGAAGGGGTGGAGGGTCAGAGCATCGACCTGACCGACGAGGTGGTTTCTGCCATCGGTTCCGCTTTCGTTCTTTGGTTAAGTGATAAAGTGAAAAAGCCTGCCCATCAGTTGGTCATCTCCGTGGGAAGAGACAGCCGTCTGTCCGGCCCCCGGATCATGGGTGTCTTAGAGGAAGCCTTTGTGAAGGCGGGAGTCTGTGTGAAAAACGTGGGCATGGCGTCCACGCCCGCTATGTTTATGACCACCGTGGATCTTGCTTGCGACGGCGCGGTGCAGATCACCGCCAGCCACCATCCCTTCAACCGCAACGGTCTGAAGTTCTTCGTAAGAAGCGGCGGTCTGGAAAGCAGTGACATCACCGCCATTCTGGATCTGTGCGAGGCGGGGAAGGTTCCCGCTCCCGCCCAAGGAAAGAGCGAGCCCTGCGATTATATGAAGGACTACGCCGCCCGCCTGAGAAAGCTCATCACCGACGGAGTCAACAGCGGCGACAAGCCCCTGGAGGGCTTCCACATCGTGGTGGACGCAGGCAACGGCGCCGGCGGGTTCTACGCCACCCAAGTGCTGGAGCCTCTGGGCGCGGATATTTCCGGCAGCCAGTTTTTGGATCCCGACGGACGCTTCCCCAACCACGTTCCCAACCCCGAAGATAAAAAAGCCATGGAATCCGCTTGCGCCGCAGTGAAAAACGCCGGTGCCGATATGGGCGTGATCTTTGACACCGACGTGGACAGAGCGGGCTGTGTGGACGGCAAGGGCAAAGAGATCAACCGCAACCGTCTGATCGCCCTGGCTTCGGTGATCGCTCTGGAGAACAATCCCGGCGGCACCATTGTCACCGATTCCATCACCTCCAGCGGGTTAAAGACCTTCATCGAGAAGGATCTTTCCGCCGTGCATCTGCGCTTTAAGAGAGGGTATAAGAACGTCATCAACGAGGCCATCCGTTTGAATCGGGAGGGCATCAACGCGCCTTTGGCCATTGAAACCTCGGGCCACGCGGCGCTGAGAGACAATTTCTTTTTGGACGACGGTGCATACCTGGCAACCATGATCATCATCAAGGCCGCCCGCCTGAGCAAGGAAGGAAAGACGCTGGAGTCTCTCATTGCTTCTCTTGCGGAGCCCGTGCAGAGCTGTGAACTGCGCTTTTCCATCCTGGAGGCGGATTTTGCCGCCGCGGGACAGAAGATCCTGGCCGATCTGGAAAGCTATGCCAACGCTCACGGCTGGAAGGTGGCCGATGACAGCAGGGAGGGCGTGCGCGTGTCCTTTGACAGAGGCAACGGCGACGGATGGTTTCTCCTTCGCTTGAGCGTTCACGATCCCGTGATGCCCCTGAACATTGAAAGCGACGTGACGGAGGGCTGTAAGGTC
Source organism: Eubacteriales bacterium (assembly GCA_045576375.1). Taxonomy (GTDB): domain Bacteria; phylum Bacillota; class Clostridia; order Oscillospirales; family SIG627; genus SIG685. The sequence goes on along the minus strand of JAZNGI010000120.1, from coordinate 2,813 downwards.
ATTGCCGTTCAGCTTCTGGAGTATTTGAAAACCTGCCGAGGACTTGATATTTCCGCTCTTGAGAACTACCTGGGACTGTGAGTCCGTCTTAAGAAAAGGAGTGTGATCACTATGATCAATAATCTGAAGGGAGCAAAGCCCGTAAAGATCATCAAGGACCTGCGGGATCTCTTTCGCACCGATGCCGAGCTTTACCCCGATAAGGTGGCGTATTATTTCTTTGACCGTCACCGCAAGCAGCACACCTGGACCTTTTCTCAGCTTTACGAGAATATGAATCGGGTGGGTGCCGCTCTGTATAAGCTGGGTCTGAAGGAAAAACGGGTGGCCATCACGGGGGATCAGCATCCGGCGTGGTTTTGCACCTTTATTTCCGTGATCAACGGCGGCGGCGTGGCAGTTCCCATTGATAAGGATCTTCACGAGGATCAACTGGTGTCCTTCGTAAACTGGAGCTGTGCCGAAGCCATTGCCTATACCTCTTGCTTCAACGGAAGAATGAGCGCCCTGGCCGACAAAATGGAAACGGTGAAATATCTTTTCGCCATCGATCCCTCCGAGGAGGATCTGAAGGATCCCCGGGTCATCAGCTTTGAGAAGCTTCTGGAAATGGGCAAGGAAGAGCTGGAGGCTGGCCATACGGAGTATCTGAGCTACCCCTTGGATCTTAACGCCTTCTGCGCGTTGCTGTTTACCTCCGGCACCACCGGCACCGCCAAGGGCGTCATGCTCAGCCACGGTAACCTCACCGCGGCCACCAACGCCTCCTGCCAGAGTATGTCCTACGACGATCGCAACACCTTCGTTTCCATCCTTCCTCCCTTCCATACCTACGAGATCACCTGCGGTCAGTTTGCCATTTTGAATCTGGGCGCCTCCATTCTCATTAACGATTCTCTCAAAAACGTGCTGAGAAACATCAAGGACTTCAAGCCCAACGCCCTGATGCTGGTGCCACGGGTGGTGGAGCTGATGCACAAACGGGTGTGGGACGAGATCAAAAAGCGGGGCATGGAGAAGAAGGTGCGCCTGGCCATGGCCGTCAATAAGCCTTTATTGGCAATGGGAATCGACGTTCGCAAAAAGCTCTTCGGACAGATCACCGAGGCCTTCGGCGGCGAGCTGAAAAGCATCGTTTGCGGCGGCGCCCCCATCTCTCCCGAGATCATTAAGGACTTCTATCAGTTCGGCATCACCGTGTTGGAGGGCTACGGTATCACCGAGTGCTCCCCTCTGGTTGCTGTGAATTCTCCCGGAAAGGTGCGCTTCCGTTCCGTGGGAACTCCCGTGGTGGGCTGTAAGGTGAAGATCGACAAAACCCCCGGGGACCAAACGGGCGAAATTTTGGTGCAGGGCGACAACGTGATGATGGGTTACTACGAGAACGAAGAAGCCACCAAGGCCGTGTTCACCCGGGACGGTTGGTTTCGCACCGGCGACATCGGATATATGGACGCCGACGGCTACGTGTTTATCACAGGCAGAAAGAAAAACGTCATCATCCTTTCCAACGGCAAGAACGTTTTCCCCGAGGAATTGGAGGAATATCTTGCCGCCAGCCACGATGTTCTGGAATCCGTGGTGGTGGCGGCGGACAACGCCGTGGGGAAGACCGTGCTCACCGCCATCGTCGTTCCCGTGCCCGAGCTTCTGGATCAGAGCGACGATCAGTTGCAAGCTCGTTTCCAAACCCTCCTGGATCGGATCAACAAGAATCTTCCCTCCTATAAGCAGATCCTGGGTCTGAAGATCCGCAGAGAGGAATTTGAGAAAAATTCTTCCAAAAAAATCATGCGCTACAAGATTCAATACTGAGCTTTTCCCCGCTCCCGTGGAGCGGGGATTTTCGTGCTTTTTTAATTGTAAACAAATTGTTAATTGGAGGTGTAAATAATTGTAAAAATGAACAAAATATACTATAATAAACAAGATTTCGGTTTTTCGCCGAAACCGTGTTAGCATTATTCAGAACTGTGAAAAACAGTTTCACATTATGTTAATTTTAACATCTTTTTCAGAAGAGGAGGAGGCAATTATGAGTATGGGCATCGTTGTGTTGGACGCGGCAGGGAAGAGCACCATTCCCGGCGTGATCATGCTTGGTCTGGGAATGGTATTCGTCGGATTGATCTGTATCATTTTCCTGTGCAAGCTGATGGGCTGGATCTTCGGCGCGTTCAAGGGAAATAAAACCGAGAAGCCGCAGCAAGCGGCACAGAGTGCTCCCGCAAGCGCACCGGTGGGCGCCGCCGTGGAAAACCGCGGTGAGATCCTTGCGGCAGTTTCGGCAGCCATTGCCGAGGAGCTGGGTACGGACGTATCCGCTCTCAGAATCATTTCGTTTAAAAAAATCTGAAAACAAAGAGAAAGGCAGAAACGATCATGAAACAGTATAAAGTAAACGTAAACGGAACTCTCTATGAAATTACTCTTGAGGTAGTGGACGCAGCCGACGTGAAGGCTCCCGCGGCCGCTCCTGCCGCAGCTCCCGCAGCCCCCGCAGCTCCTGTCAGCACAGGCGCAGGGGAGAAGGTGAGCGCTCCCATGCCCGGCACCATTCTCGACGTGAAGGTTGCCAACGGCCAGGCAGTCAAGGAGGGCGACCTGCTGATGATCCTGGAAGCAATGAAAATGGAAAACGAGATCATGTCCCCTGTTGACGGTGTAATCGGTTCTGTTTCTGTAACCAAAGGCGCCACGGTTGAATCGGGTGCAAATCTTTGCACCATCGGATAAATCGGTGTTTATAAAATGAAAAAAACTCTTCTCGTTCTAATCTCAGTATTCCTTGTGATCTCTTCCCTCTCGTTTTC
>JAZNGI010000119.1:0-5347 GCA_045576375.1 Eubacteriales bacterium | reverse complement strand
GGGCTCATGGCCATCAGCTCTTTGAGTGCATCGGTGGTTTTCCCTTTAGCGCGCTCTTCCAGCATTTTTCCCACGGTGATCAACGCCAGGATCATTGCGGCAGCTTCAAAATAAAATTCGTGGACATAGCTTTGGGCAAGGGCAAGATCCCCTTTTGCCAGGGCATCGCTCATCCAGAACAGCGCCACGGTGCTGTAAACAAAAGCGGCAGAAGAGCCCATTGCCACCAAGGTGTCCATATTGGGGGAACGGTGCCAAGCGGCACGAAGACCGCTTGTGAAAAACCTGCCGTTCAGGATCATCACCGCTCCCGAGAGCAACAACTGCAATAAGCCAAGGGCAACGGGATTTCGGTGAAGGCCTTGGGGCATGGGAAGAGAGAGCATATGCCCCATGGAAAAGTACATCAGAATCCCCAACAAAACAAGCGAGGCCGCCAGCCGCCCCGCTAAGGAAGAGGCGGCGGGAGAACCTTGAGGAGCGCTACTTGGCTTTTCACCCTTGAGTGAAGCGCCGTAGCCCGCGTTTTCCACGGCGCGGATGATGGCATCGGCAGACGCGCTCCCTTCCACCCCCATGGAATTTGTGAGAAGATTCACGTTGCAAGCCTGCACGCCATCCACGGCGCTGACCGCTTTTTCCACGCGGGCACTGCAAGCCGTGCAGGTCATTCCTCTAACGTCAAACTGCTTCATTTCTCCTCCTATTTCATCAGCTTTTCGAGTGTGGGCATCAGTTCTTCCAAAACCTCGTCCCTTCCCTCTCGGATCCCTTTTGCAACGCATCCCCGCAAATGACTTCCGATCAGCTCCCGATTGAAGGCGTTCACGGCGGCGTTCACCGCGGCGGATTGGATGAGAATGTCGTTGCAATAGCCGTTATTTTCCAGCATTCGCTCAATTCCCCGGATCTGCCCTTCGATGCGCTTTAAGCGGTTCACCAGCCGCTTCTTTTCCTCCTCGCTTCGCAAGGTCTTTTTTTCCCCACAACAAGACATCAATATTTCTCCCGTTTTTTCTTTTATTGTATACCCCCGTGGGGTATTTGTCAAGAGGCTTTCATATATTTCTTCTTCCGTTCATACAATAGGAACATCACTTCACACAGGAGAAAACACCATGAAGAAAACCGTAAAAACTCTGATTTTATGTTTGGCGATCCCCTTGGGAGTGGGACTATTATCCGCCCTTCTCACCATGGGAAACATGGAGCTGTTTAACACGGTGAACAAGCCGCCTCTGTCCCCTCCGGGAATATTATTCCCCATTGTTTGGACCGTTCTTTACCTATTGATGGGATTGGCATCCTTTTTTGTGCTTCGCTCCCCTGCTTCTCCCGAAGAAAAGAAGGAAGCGTTGGTTCCCTACGCTCTTCAGCTCTTTTTCAACTTTTTCTGGAGCATTTGGTTTTTTAACTTTCGGCTCTATTTCTTTTCCTTTGTGTGGCTGGTATGCCTTTGGGGGCTCATCATCCACTGCATTGCAAAATTCTTCCCTCTATCCAAGGCCGCCGCTTTTTTGATGGTGCCTTATCTTTTGTGGGTCAGCTTCGCGGGCTATCTGAATTTAGGCATCTCCCTTTTAAATTAAATTTTTCCTTGCAGAAATCTTTCACCTGTGGTATGATACTTTCATACCACAGGTTTTTTAACGGAAAGGGAGACCAATGACAGTAAAAGAGATCAAGCGCCTTCTGCAACAAAACGCCTATTCCAGAACGGGGGGTTCTCCTCAAGAGAAACTTTGCGCCGAGGGCATAAAAAAGGAATGCGAGGCTTTGGGGCTTTCCCCCACGTTGGAGGAATTTCCCGTTGATATTTTTCAGCCCAAAACAGCGCACCTGCGGGTGGGGCAAAGGGAGCTTCCCTGCCGAGGGTATTACGGCGCGGGGCAAGGAAGCGTGAAAGGAAAGCTCCTCTATCTTTCCCAACAGGATCCTCTGCTTTTAAAGCGTTGCAAGGGAAAGATCGTTTTGTTTGACGGAGCCATGGGAAAGAGTCTCTACGAAAAGCTTCTGGATCACGGCGCTGTCGGCTTTATTTCCACCTGCGGCAACGCAATGTATCCGGACGAGGACGTGGATCAGAGAGAATTTCGCTTTATCCCGCCCAAAGAAAAAGCCATTCCGGGAGTGATCCTTCACATCAAGCACGCCCGTGCACTGTTGACAAAGCCCCTTCCCGAAGCAGAGCTGACGCTTGATTACACCAAAGTCAAAGGCACCTCCCTCAACGTGCTTTTAGAACTGAAAGGAGAGGAGGAAGAGAGCGTTACGGTGTGCGCTCATTACGATTCCACCCTGCACTCCCAAGGCTCTTACGACAATATGTCCGGCGCCGTTGCCCTTTTATCTCTTGCCCGGGAATTTTCCCAAACCGTTCCAAGAAAGACCCTGCGGCTGTTATGGTGCGGCAGTGAGGAGCTGGGACTGTTAGGCTCCCTTGCCTATTGCAAACAGCATCCCGAGCAACTCAAGGACACCTGCCTTAACATTAATTTGGATATGCTGGGAACGGCAATGGGCGCCTTTGTTTCCTTCTCCTGCGCCGATGAAGAAACGGCGGAGGAGCTGAAAGCCTTTGCCAAAAAGAAGCGGTTTCCCACCGAGGTGCGCCACGGCATTCGCTCCAGCGACTGCGTTTCCTTTGCCTATTACGGAGTACCCTCGGTGAGCTTTGCCCGCTACGCACCTTCGGGCTATCCACCCATTCACACCCGCTACGACACCCCCGACCTGGTAGATCCCTCCGTGCTGAAAAAGGACATTGACTACATCACCTCCTTCACCCGTCACGTTTTAAACTCCGACGAATTTCCAAAGGGGAGAAACATCAGCCAAACCGTGCAACAGGCACTGAAAGACTACGCACGCAACAAAAAGGCCTTTGAAGGAATTTAGTTAAAAAAAGACTATCAAAACAGCAAAAATAAAATTTCTCTCATCCCGTGGAAAACCGGTCTTTGGGAGAAAGAATCTTCTCCAAGGACTTTCAAAACGAAAACGCGCTCACCTGCCTTGATTCTCTTGGAGGGGCTTTGGAAATACCGCCTTTATTTCCAAGCATCTACAACAATTCAACACTTTTGATAGCAACCGCTTTCTATCTTGTAGAAAAGCGGTTGTTTTCTTTGGAAATCTCCGTGGAAAAGAGCAGTGGAAAAGATTGTTGACGGGTTTATAATTTAATAAACTAAAGGATGGTGATGAAATTAAATGAATAAAAGCTCTGAACCCATATTAAATGGAGTTTATGAAATCATTAGTGAGTTGATCGGTTTTGATAATACTACAAAAATATACAAACATTTTGCCGGAAGTCAAGTGAATTTCCCTACACGACTGTTTTCCAAAGAATTTGTTTTACAAGAAGCCATCAAATCATACGACGGCACATCTGTGTCAATTAATAAAATCGCTGTCAAGTATAATTACTCAGAGCGCACCGTCAGAAAACTGCTAAAAGAAAACTTGAACAAATTGTAATACACATTGGAGGATGTTATGGGGTTCTTTGATTTAATCTCTAAAGCGGCAGTTGCTTTGCCTGCAGTAATGGAATTTTTAGATAAGTACGGCGGTGAATCGAATTCATCATCAAATACTGCTACAACCGATCCGTATGAGCTAATTGATGATTGTGAGGAATACTTAGATTCTCTTGCAAAATTCAACGTTGAGGATTTAGATGAATTTTTAAATTGTCTCACTAAATTTGAAAGAAAATGGCTTCGACTTGACAAATATGACTGTAACTCAGATGACAAAAATATTTCTAACGAGCTATTCCGCTTAGACCAAGAAAAAGAAAAGGCACTCACTAAGATGGAAAACGACTTTGATGAGATATTAAATAAAATTGATAGTGAGTGTAAGGCTGAGACAGATCCGCAAAAGTGGCAGATTCTAACTGAAAAATGGTATAAATACTTTAACAAGAAAAACCGTATTTTAGATCATAGGCTACAGTTTTCAGAAAAATTTTCCCAACAGGCAAATAGCTTTTTAAACGATTGATTCAGAAAAGGAGTATTAAAAATGATAAAAAAACTGATCGTGTATTTACTTATCGTTTCGTTAGTATGCAATATAATCGGAGGAATGACCGGCGTAGGCTTCTTTCATACGATTGGTATTGTCGGATTTTGCGGTGCAGGCGTTGTTTTTCTTGGATGGTTGTTTAATAAGTTTTTCTTAAAATAATTCAATACTGAAAGGATATATAATGGGTATTTTATTTGGAACTGACAAATGGGTTGAATACAGATGTTCTCACTGCGGAGCAAAAGCACAACGTCACGAGGGGACGGGAAAACCTGCCCCCGGCAATTGCCCAAGGCGAAACAAAACGTCCGACGGTAAAATGAGACCACACGTTTGGACAGTTAATAGAAAATTTTAACTCGAAGCATTTAATAAATAACACATATCATGAAAAAAAGGTTGGATTTTTAATATGATTTCTATTCTTTCATACCTGGTCGCTCTAATTATCACAACTTGCCTGGCAATTGTATTGTACCCGATCTCCGCAGTATTTTGGTTGTTGGGACAATGTGGCAAGGCTTCGGATGTGCTGTTTTCATTTACCACAAGAGTAATTCGTTCTTTATGGAAAGACGTTCTTGAAACAAGAATTAAAAGAACCTCTGATGAAGTTGAATGGACGTGTCCTTGCGGCCAAAAAAACACAGGAAAATTTTGTTCCGATTGCGGAAAGCAAATGCAGTATATTGCAGAAGAACCCCCGCAAAATTTATGAGATTTCAAAACATAAAAAGAGAATCCGTTTGTTTTTACAGACGGATTCTCTTTTTATATACACTAATAAAAGAGTGAAAAATATTGATAAGCTTTGGCGTTATAGATCAACGTTGATTTCGTACCTATCATCAATGAGGATATAGTTCACCTGATGCCTCTGTGCAAGCTTTAAGATTTCGGCATTTTCTTCTAAGATGCTCTCCAAGGTGCAGCACGAATCGTCCCGTCGATTTTCAATGATATTTGCATATTCCTTTATGTCTGCAAAATGATTTCTTATATAGTCCTCACTCATCACCAAACAATAGTATTGAATGTGTGCAAGATATTCCCGCTCAAAGTCTTCCGACCAATCAAAGGGAATATAGCACCCTTCCACAATCAGATTTTGACTGTTCTCAATAGCGGTTTTCATCATCTCGCGAACGATCGGCCACAAATATGCGGTCAACTCACTATCATCTATGGGGGTAAGTTTTGTGTTGCCGCTACGGATTAAGCCCATTTTCAAATGGCCTATGGATAGATACGGATATTTATATTTTTCAAGCAACTTTTGACTAAGCGCCGTCTTTCCTGTATGGGA
>JAZNGI010000118.1:0-6966 GCA_045576375.1 Eubacteriales bacterium | reverse complement strand
TAAATACACTTTAAGCTTTCCCGGATAATAAGGCTCCATTGCCTGCAACGCATCTTCATATTTTTGTTCTCCCGTGCCAAGGATCACAACCGTTGCACCGGATGAAATGATTTCAGAAAGCTTACTTAAAACCAAATCAATTCCTTTTTGATCGGTCAGGCGGGAAATAAGAGCAAATAAGGGAGAATCAAAGTTACATTCCAACTCAGCGTCCCGAAGAAAGGCAAGCTTGTTTTGTTTTTTTCCTTGAGTGTCGTCTGCGCAGAAGGGGAGAAGAGAGGGAACGTTCAAAGGATCGTATTCCCTGTAATCGATTCCGTTGAGGATTCCGATCAATTTTTCGCTGTTAGTCTGAATGATGTGGTGCAAACCAAAGGAATACCCTTCGGATTTGATTTCCTGCGCGTAAGTAGGACTCACGGTGGTAAGAAGATCGCAAGCTTGAATTGCACCTTTCATCAGATTAATCGCACCGTTATATTCAACAATAGAGGCATCCTCCCAGGGAAGTTCAAAAACGTCTCCCAGGATCGAGGGATCGTAAACACCTTGAAAGGCAATGTTGTGGATGGTAAACACGGTTTTAATGTAGGCATAGCCGCCGTAACGGAACTTCGTTTTAAGATAGATCACCGGCAAAGCACCTTGCCAATCGTGGGCATGAAGAATGTCGGGGTAATAGCCCAACTCCTCCATCATTGTTATCACGCTTTTCCCAAAGAATGCAAAGCGTTCTCCGTCGTCATAGGAGCCGTAAAGAGCACCGCGGTGGAAATAATACTCATTGTCAATAAAGTAATAAGTCACCCCGTTTTTTTGGAGAGAGTGGATTCCGCAGTATAATTTTCTCCAGGATAGATCCACGGTGAATTCCTTCACTAATTCCAGTTGGGAACGGATGGGGGAGGGCAAGGTTGCGTATAGCGGGAGAACCACCCGAAGATCCGCACCATTTCCATATTGTTCCTTTATCGCTTGCGGCAGGGAGCCGACCACGTCCCCGAGTCCGCCGGTGGAAAAAAACGGAGTGCACTCGGAAGCGACAAAAAGAATCTGTTTCGTTTTCATAAACGTCCTTTCTTATATTATGGCATTCTTTTCAATAAAAAACGGCTTTGTGGAGTGTCCTGACAAATTTCTTGCCTCTTTTATCACAACGTTTTTATCGGTAATCACGCAGTTGAGCGTTGAACCTCCGCAAACATAGGTATCCTGCAATAAAATAGAATTCTTCACCACGGCGTTCTTTCCGATATGTACTCCTCTGAATATGATGCTGTTTTCCACGGTTCCTAAAATTCTGCATCCATCCGCAATCAAAGAATTTGCAACCCGACTGTCACTGCTGTAATAGGTGGGAATGGAGTTCCTGATTTTTGTATAAACCGGACGGTTGGGAACGTCAAAAAGGGCGCAACGGTTCGCTTTTTTCAACAGTGCCATGTTGTTATTGTAATAATCGACCATGGAGTTGATAGAAGCGTAAAAACTATCATATTCGTACTTTCGCACGTTTAAATGATTCAAATTCGGCGCGATCAGATCTCTGGAAAAGCTTTTATATCCATAAGCATGGGCGGTGGAGATCAATTTTGCAAGCAGCTTGGTCTTCATCACCCAAATGTTCATGTTAATGTCGAATTCCCCGCTGTAGGTGAGGGTAGGAGCAGCGTATTTAAAGCCTATAATTCTACCCGTCTCATCGGAGTCGATCACGGAGTGCTTATCGGGCTTCTCAGAGGAGAGAGGAACCCTTTTTGTTGCAATGGTAATATCCGCACCGGTCTTTCTGTGTTGACGGATCATATCCTTTAGATCAACGTTACAAACAATATCACAGTCTGAAAGCACCACATATTCTTCCTTGCTCTCATTGATGAAGTAATCAATGCTCATCAAGGCTTCCAGTCTCGTATTATAAAGCTGGCCAAATCCCGATCCTCCGGAGAGAAGGTAGGGACTGAGAATGGTGATACCGCCGTTTCTACGCGCGAGATCCCAATCTTTTCCCGTGGAAAGATGGTCAATCAGAGAATGGTAATTATAATGGGTAATGATGCCGATTTTTGTGATGTCTGCATTCACCATGTTGGACAAATGGAAGTCAATCAATCGGTATCTGCAACCGAAGGGAATAGACGCCATGGTCCTCTGGTTGGTTAACTCCGGAATATCATTATCGTGAATGTTGGAAAAAACAATTCCTACAACTGCCATTTATACTTTCCTCCCATTCTTCCCTAAGATCTGACAACGGATCCGGGTTCTATATTTCTGTGATTTCCAATCACGGTGATCCCTGCGGCGGTTTCCTTCGTCTCTCCGATGATTGCATTTTTACCGACTACGGCATCAGAGTCAATGATAGAGTAGTCCACTGTTGCACCGGAATCAATTACACTGCGCTGCATAATGATGGAGTCCTTCACCACGGCTCCGCGCTCCACAACGACTCCGTTGAACAAGATGCTGTTCTCCACTGTTCCGTAAATCAAGCACCCCTCGGTGATAATGGAATTCTTAATAGTGGAATCTGCGGAAACATACTGGGGAGGTTCCGCCACGGGGCGGGAATAGATTTTCCATTCCTTATCGTTTAGGTTAAATTCGGGACTCTCTCCCAGCAGATCCATATTGGCACTCCAAAGACTGTCGATGGTTCCCACGTCCTTCCAATAGCCGGAGAACTGATAAGCAAATAGCTTTTCCCCTGCGTTCAGCATCGCGGGAATTATGTTCTTTCCGAAATCATTGGTAGAGCCGGGATCCTCTTCGTCCATCGTGAGATAGCTAACAAGCTTCTTGGCGTTAAAAATGTAAATTCCCATAGAGGCCTTCGTGCTGTTGGGCTCAGCCGGCTTCTCGTGAAACTCGGTGATGGCACAGTTCTCGTCAAGCGTCATAATGCCAAAACGCTTAGCTTCCTCCCAACTGACATCAATCACCGCCACGGTACAATCCGCTTCTTTTTGTTTATGATACTCCAGCATTTTGCTGTAATCCATTTTGTAGATGTGGTCTCCGGATAGGATCACCACGTACTCCGGATCGTAGCGGGCAACGAAATTCAAATTCTGGTAAATGGCATTGGCGGTTCCCTTATACCAGTCACTCTTTTTTCCCTGATAGGGAGGAAGGATCTTTACTCCTCCAAAGGTTCTATCCATATCCCAGGGTGCGCCGTTTCCGATGTATTCATTCAGCACGAGGGGCTGATACTGGGTCAACACGCCAACCGTATCAATTCCGGAATTAATGCAATTTGAAAGGGCAAAATCAATAATTCTGTATTTTCCGCCGAAGGGAACAGCGGGCTTGGCCGTGGATTCCGTCAGCGTGTAAAGTCTGCTTCCTTGCCCGCCGGCAAGGAGCATTGCGATCATTTCCTTCTTCTTGAACATTACATTACCTCCAGGATGTTTAATGATTTATCAAAACAGTCGCATGTGTAGAATGCGGCGGAGTTGCCGGGGATGTGAATCTGAATGCCGATCGCTCCGTTTTGTTCATAAGATTGTGCATCGGGAGCATCATAATAATCCGAAGAAAAGATCTTTCGGTAACAACCTGCTTTGGAAACAGGAACAAAACAGTTCTCTCTGTTCACCGGAGAAAAATTATAAACCGCCAGTACGGCTCTTCCGTCGGCACCGAAACGTTCAAACGCCAAGAGATTCCGATCCTTCTCATCAACAAGAGACCAATGAAAGCCGTTCCATCCAAAATCATCCTGCCATAAGGGCGGAGTATTGAGATAGAAATGGTTCAACTCAGCTATAAACCTTTGGTAATAACGGTGCTTAGGGTAATCCAGCATAAACCATTCCAAGGGTTCTTCGTAATTCCATTCGATAAATTGCGCAAACTCATTGCCCATAAAGGAAAGCTTTTTCCCGGGAAACGCCATCATATAGCACATCATTGCCCTAAGGGAAGAAAATTTATCTTCATAGGATCCGCACTGTTTTCCAATCAGCGATTTTTTTCCGTGCACCGTCTCGTCGTGAGAGAAGGGGAGGATATAGTGTTCGCTGAAGGCGTACATCATCGGAAAGGTCAGTTTATCGTGTTTATATTTCCTATAGATTGGATCTGTCTGGAAATAGGAAAGAGTATCATTCATCCATCCCATGTTCCATTTATAATCAAACCCCAGGCCGCCCGCGTCGGTCTTGCGGGTGATTCCGTATCCTGCCGCAGATTCTTCCGCAATCAATAAAACCTCGGGATATTCCTTCTTCACGGCGGAATTCATCCGCTGGAAAAAGCTGACCGCCTGCATGTTTATGTTGCTTCCATCGGGATTAGGAAACCACTCGCCGGGCATTTTATCAAAATCCAGATAAAGCATACTGGAAACCGCATCCATGCGAAAGCCGTCAACATGGTATTTTTCGATCCAAAAGAACAGGTTGGAGATCAAGAAGCACTGCACTTCGTTTCGACCCACGTCAAAATACCTGGTGCCCCAGCCTCGATTCTCCATTCGGTCCATTCCTTGATACTCGTAGAGAAGCGCCCCGTCAAATTCATATAATCCGTGCTCGTCCTTCGGGAAATGAGCGGGAACCCAGTCCATAATAACACCGATGCCCACAGAGTGCATCTGATCAACGAAGGACATAAACCCCTTCGGAGGTCCGAAGCGGGAAGTAGGGGAGTAATATCCGCAAACCTGATAGCCCCACGATCCGTCAAAGGGGTGCTCGGTAACAGGCAGGAGCTCAATGTGGGTGTATCCCATCTGGGGAAGATAAACGCTAAGGCGTTTGCCCAGCTCTTCCCAGCTCAGATAGTTGCCCTTCTCGTCCCGATCCCAGGAACCCAAATGACACTCATAAACGTTCATTGGATAAGAACCGTTATCCTTGCCATATATATTCTTCCGACGGGACATATATGCCTCATCTGTCCAAGAATACTCAAGGGAGGGAAGAAAGACAGAAGCGGTTTGCTTTAACGTTTCCGAGGAGAAAGCGTATGGATCTGCCTTCAAATGAACGGAGGAGCCGTTGACGATCTTAAATTTATATAAGCTTCCTTCGGGAAAGTCCTCAAAGGAGAGTTTAAATTCCCAAACGCCGTCTGAGGTGATTCTGTAAAAATCACACTCACGCCCGCTCCACTCATTTTTGTCCCAAGCCAAAAAAACAGAGTCAGCCTTGGGTGCCCAAACGCGAAACACCACTTGATCTCCCTCTAAGTGGGAGCCCAAATATTCATACGCTTTAAAATTGGTTCCCTGATGAAAAAGATACGGAGCAAGATCAAACTGCGAGGAAGGATTCGGCGCGGATCGGTTCATTCTATCACTCCCCAAAGTCTTATTTTTCTCTTCTGCGAAGGGAAATTTTGTTCAATAAGGATGATCCATAATCCCTTAAGATATTATATCACATTTGCCATAAAATAGCAATAATAAAAACACCGCCATTAGATATTTGTTAACATTGCACAACATTTATCAAAAAATCACCAATTGAAATCATGGAAACTTTGTGGTAAAATACATTTAAATGAAGAAGGAGGGATAAGCGGTGTCTAATAGTCCCAAAATTGCTATCATCTGTGAATTTAATCCCTTCCACAAGGGCCACGAATACCTGCTAAACTCTGTTAAGAAGATACATCCAAACGCTACCGTTATTTGCATCATGAGCGGAAACTACGTGCAGAGAGGCGAGCCCGCAATTGCCGATAAATACCTAAGAGCTAAAATCGCCGTCATTAGCGGCGCAGACCTGGTTCTTGAGTTGCCGTTGCCGTTTTCTGTTATGTCTGCTCAGGATTTTGCCAAAGGCGCCATCCATATCATCAACCATTTGGGCAAAATTGACTACCTCTGTTTTGGCTCTGAAAGCGGAGATACGAAGGCTCTGGTTCAATTTGCCAAAAAAACCACGGAGAAACGCTTTGTTGAGACCTTGCGCCAAAACATGATCAAATATCCTCATCGAATCTACCCGAAGATTCTCGATCTAACATATCGGGAATGCTTTGGAAAGTCGTCTGGGTATCTTGAAGAATCCTCACCGAATGATATATTGGCTATTGAATATATCAAGGAGCTTCTGCGCTCCCACAGCAAGATCCTGCCGTGGGCAATCAAGCGAGAGGGGAGTGGCCATAACAACGCATCCCCCTCGGAAGAATATGCTTCGGCTGCCGCACTTCGAATTTTATTGTCGCAGAATAGGGTAGACGATGTAAGCAATTACATGAATTCCTCCGGATTTGAATTACTCTCGGAAGCAGTCCAAAAAAAAGACGCTCCCATCTCACGGGAGTGCTACGATAGGATCATGTTGTCTAAACTGAGAGAGATGAATCTGAATGGGAAGGACTTCGGGAGCTATCTATACTGTGCGCCCCTTGCCGATAAACTAATTAGGGAAGTGCCCCGGGCTACAAATCTGTCCGACCTGTACGAAAGATTGAAATCAAAGAATTTCACGCTTGCCCGAATCAAACGCGCCGTAATCAGTTGTTATCTGGAAATTCCCCGAAACGCCGTTGAGTGGTGTCCGGAGTATTCCGTAGTTCTTGCAATGACAAGAAAAGGAAGTCAATATCTATCACAAATCAGAAAAACCAAAACTATCCCGCTTATCACCAAGGCCGGAATGTTAAACCGAATCCGTCCGTCCTCGCCGGGAATCGAACTTAATATCAATGCCGATAAGAGATACACGCTCTTATATCCAAGCCTAAAGGAAGAAGCCCAAGTTTTCAAAAAAAGCCCATACCGAAGGGAGGAGTAAAACACTCCTCCCTAAAAACTTGTTCCCCAACTGTATAAAATGAAAGCCGAGTTTTATCTAGTTGCGGAGGGCGGCGGCCGTGCACGGTGGGTGATGGAATTGCCAGGAATTGCCAAGCTCCGACACAGAGCAAACTCCGAACCGAGCCAAATGGCTCACGATGGGAGTTGCGCTCCCCCGGAGGGGGCGGGGGGGGCGAACCCTG
>JAZNGI010000117.1:0-6341 GCA_045576375.1 Eubacteriales bacterium | reverse complement strand
TCGGTTTGGCAGATCCCGCGGGACACGTGCCCGTTCTCGGTGAGGGTGTTGGAGAGCTTGAAGCCGCTCATGCAGAAGTGGGCCTTCGCATCGGTCTTGGAGGTGTTTTTCAGATAGTCGGCAAGAATGGCAAAGGATTCTTGGCCGTAGAAATCGTCGGAATTGATCACGGCGAAATCATCGTCTCCCACCGCTTCCTTGGCGCAAAGCACGGCGTGGGCGGTGCCCCAGGGCTTCTTTCTTTCCTCGGGGATCTTCACCCCTTGGGCGTAGGACTCGATCTTTTGGAACACAAATTCCATTTGGATCTTGCCCTCAATGCGGCGGCTGATGGTTTCCCGAAACGCCTCCAGATTCTCTTCCTTGATGATAAAGACCACCTTGTCAAAGCCGGCGCGGATGGCATCGTAAACGGAGTAATCAATGATGAACTCCCCTCCGGGGCCCACAGGGTCCAGCTGTTTTAAACCGCCGTAACGGCTGCCCATTCCCGCGGCCATAATTACTAACGTCATATTTTTTCCTTTCCCAACAGGTTTTGATGGAATACATTAAGCCAATGCCCCGAGGGGCATCGGCTTAAGAGGGGAATCATCTCAGTTTCTCTTTAACAAAACCTCGTTTTCATAGTCGCTGACGGTCTTGAACCAGGACAGGTCGTCTTCCGTGCCGTTGAGCGCACAGAACTGATTCCAAACGTCGCCCATGGGCATCATCTTGTAAGCCTCGGTGAGCGCCATCTTCTCGCTGAAGCAGCCTTCGTCCTGGAGCTTTTTCAGCGCTTCGTTGGGCAGCAACAATGCGGCCAGGAGTGCCTTCTGCATGTTTCTCATGCCCACCACCCAGGCGCAAACGCGGTTGATGCTGGCATCAAAATAGTCAAGACCGATCAAAACGCGGTCCAAAGCGTCGCAACGAACGATCTCCTTGGCGATCTCCTTAAGCTCGTCCTCCAGCAATACCACGTGGTCGCTGTCCCAGCGAACGCCGCGGGTCACGTGGAGTGCCACCTTGTCGGAGAACAAAAGCATGCTGGGGATCTTGTCGCTGACCACCTCGGTGGGATGGTAGTGACCGTTATCCAACAGGCAGAGCAAGCCGTTGTTAGCGGCGTAGTTCATATAGAATTCGTGAGAGCCCACGGTGTAGGCTTCCACACCGATTCCGAAGACCTTGCTTTCCACGGAATCCACGATGTATCTGGGATCCAGCTTCTCGGAGTAGATCTCATCCAGAGATGCCTTCAGTCTGGCACGGGGGCCCATACGGTCGGCGGGAACGTCCTTATAGCCGTCGGGGATCCACAGGTTGCACAAACAGGTGGTGCCCAGTTCTCTGCCCAGATATTCCGCAATGCGGCGGCAAGCCTTGCCGTGACGGATCCAGAAGTTTCTCACTTGGTCGTCGGGGCTGGAAAGAGTCAGACCGCTGTCGGCCATGGGATGAGAGAAGAAGGTGGGGTTGAAATCCAGGCCCACGCCCAGCTCTTTGGCAAATTCCACCCAGGGAGCAAAATGCTTGGGCTCCAAAGCATCGCGGTCCACCGCGCCGTCGGTCATCACGGCGTAGCTTGCGTGAAGATTGATGCGGTGCTTTCCGGGAATCAGAGAGAAGGCCTTGCGAATGTCTGCCTTGAGCTCCTCAAAGTTTCTGGCCTTGCCGGGATAGTTGCCCGTGGTCTGAATGCCGCCGGAAAGCTCGGTGGCACCCTCAAAGCCGTTCACGTCATCTCCCTGCCAGCAATGCATGGAAATGGGAACGTTCTTCAGGATCTCCAGGGCCTTGTCGGTGTCCACGCCGATGGCGGCGTACTGCTCCTTGGCAAGCAGGTATTTTTCGTTTACACTCATGTTCGTTTGCTCCTTTTGGATAATTTATTTGGTGTATTCCTTAATGGCAAAGGAATCGTGGATCTTTTCTCTGGCGTGGCGCAGATTTTCCAGCTCGCCCGCCTTGATCATCTGCACGCACAGGTTGCCGATGGAAGTGGCTTCGGAAGGACCGGCATAGACCTTTCTTCCGGAAAGCTGGGCGGTGAGACGGTTGAGATAATCGTCGTGACAGCCGCCGCCCACCAGTTTGATGGAATGGAACCTGGTGCCCGTGAGATCTTCCAGATCGTTGGCGATGCGGGCGTATGCGCCGGCCAGGCTCTTATAGATGGCCGCAAGGATCTGCCCGTTGTTTTCGGGAACCTTCTGCCCCGTCTTGCGGCAGTATTCCACAATGGCCTCCAGCATGGATTCGGGCGCCATAAACACCTGGCTGTCCACGTCCAGCACGGAGGGGAAGTCTGCCTCTGCCTGAGCCATGTCGCACAGCTGGTCAAAGGTGTAGGTTTCGCCCTTGTCTGCCAGCTCCCGCTTCACGGACTGGATCATCCACAGTCCCATGATATTTTTCAGATAGCGGTAACGCAGATCGTAGCCGCCCTCGTTGGTAAAGTTGAGCTTCATGCTCTTCACGCTGCAGTCGGGCTCCACCCGCTCAATGCCCACCAGGCTCCAGGTGCCCGAGGAAATGAACACGCTGTCAAAGCCGCTGTCGTCCTTGCCCATAGGCAGACTCACCACGGCGGACGCCGTGTCGTGGGAGGCGGGAAGCACCACTTCGCAGTCAAAGCCCACGGTGTCGACGATCTCCTTCTTGAAGCAGCCCACGGAGGTGCCGGGGGCGTTGAGCTTGCCGAAAATGTGGGTGGGGTAGCCCAGCTTCTCCATCAGCTCAAAGTCCCAGGTCGCCTTTTTGGCGTTGACCATCTGGGTGGTGGAAGCGTTGGTATATTCGTTCATTGCCCTTCCCGTGAGAAGGAAATTAAAGTATTCGGGAACCATCAAAAAGCGCTTGGCCGCCTTCAGATATTCGGGATTCTTTTTCTTAATGGCCCACAACTGATTCACGGTGTTGAAGTTCACCTTCTGGATGCCCGTGCGGGCGTAAAGCTCCTCTTCGGGGATCAGAGAGAAGATCTCCTCGGCGGCGCCTTCGGTGCGGGGATCGCGATAGCCCACGGTGTCACCGATCACCTTGTCGTTCTCGTCCAACAGCACGAAATCCACGCCCCAGGTGTCAATGCCCATGGAAACGGGAATCATGTTCTCCTCGCGGCACTTTTTCAAGCCGTTGAGGATCTCCGTGAACAAAAGGTCAAAGTCCCAGCAGAGATAGCCGTTTTTCTTATACAGTCGGTTCACGAAACGGTACATCTCCTTGATCTTGATCTGTCCGTTCTCCATATAACCGATGATGTGTCGGCCGCTGGATGCGCCGATATCCACGGCAAGATAATAGTTTAAAGACATTTTATGCCTCCTTCATACATTCACGGCGGCAGACTTTGCCACCATCTAATATGATAGCATATGATGAGGGACATTGTCAAGGGAAGCCACCAAAATGTTGGCCATTTTTTGGTTTTTCTCCGCCGTTTGGAAAAGAAAAAAGCAATTTATAAACTTTTCTCAACAAAAATTAAAATAATTTTCGAATCCTATTGCGGATCGGATAAGGATAAGATATAATATAGCGTAGAAAAGAAGCAGTATCTTTTCAATTTTCCCTACGGATGAGTGGTATGAAAAAGAAAAAAAATAAATTCGATCCGCCCTATGAGCCCGAATCCGTTTCGGATTCCAAGCCCAAGGAGGAGCAAGTGCCTCCCGAAGAAAACTTCCCCTTGTTTTTCGAACCGGAGGAGGACGATCTGAAAGAGTTTCCCGCCCAAGAGCCTCCCGCGCAAAAGCGCCTTCCCCGCCCTTCCCTGCGGTTTCGGGTGAAGGACGTGCGCATCAACGGCCGCTCCCTTCCCGAGCTTCCCCACCTTGCGGATGCCGCAAAAAGCCTGAAGGCCCCGGAGCAAAAGGAAGAGAAAAAGAAAGAAAAGAAAGAAAAGAAAAAAGAGAAAAAGGAAAAGAAAGCGCCCCTTCCCGTCCCAGAGAACAAAGCACCCTTGGAAGAAATTTTCTCCCAAGCCCCTGTGGAACAAAGCGAACAAGCCAAGGAAAAGCCCCCCGCCAAGATGGGCGTTTTGGATTACGTGCGCTACGCCATGCTCTTCGTTTGCTTCTCCGTGTTCCTCTATTCCTCCTACACTTTGGTGGAATCCCTGGTCAGCCGTGCCCAAAGCCGCGCGGAATACGATCAGCTCAGCGACAGTTTTCACCAGGAAAGCCCCTTTGCCGCTCTGCGCCTTCCTTCCGCTCTGCCCAACGCCTCCTCGGTGGATCTGCTCAGTGCCTACGTGGGCGTGCAGCCGGAGGAATATCTCCCCTCCGCCAAGGATGAAAACGCCCAGAGCAAGATCGACATGGTGAACTTCTTGAAAAACAACAAGAACAAGGACACCCTGGGCTGGATGATCATCAACGGCACCAACATCGACTATCCCGTGGTGCACACCAAGGACAACGATTATTATCTGCGCCGCAGTTTCTACGGCAAATCCAACCTGGCAGGCACCCTCTTTATGGATTACCGCAACTCCAAAAAGCTGATGGAAAACCGCAACACGGTGGTCTACGGGCACAATATGAACGACGGCTCCATGTTCAACAATCTTCACGATCTTGCCAACGAGAGCGTGTTCCAAAATTGCACCGTTGAGATCGCCACCTCCAACGGCATCTTCATTTACAAGGTGTTCTCCGTTCACGAGGCCAGGGATACCAGCGAATACTTCCAGACCAACTTCAAAAACGACGAGGTTTTTGCTTCCTGGCTGGAGGAAATGCAACAGGAAAGCCTATACAAAAAAGAAGGGATGGAGCTCAGCCCCGGCGACCGCGTGCTCACCCTCAGCACCTGCATGGATCCCGTGATCCAAAGCGAATACCGCTGGGCCGTTCACGCCAAGCTGGTGGAAATCATCAACTATATCCCGTAAACTGTTGGGGCACCCTCCCAAAGGAGGGTGCCCCATCTTATTTTTTGCTTGCGGGCAAACGCAACTTCATTTGGGCTCTGCCTTTTGGTTTCCCAAACTCACGGCCCGCGGCGGCGCTTTCAAACTTCGAAAGCGTTATCAACTTGTGAAAAAAGGCCAAGGAAGCCTTGATCGCAAAGCTTGCGAAAGCGGGCGGCGGCACAGGCAAACACCATCACCCGAAGGCTCTCTCGCAGCCGCTCCTTGTTCTCCTTTGCTCCCTCGTAAGAAGCCAAGGATTCCTCCACACAGGCATCCACGCTTTCCTCCCCAAGCTCTCCCGTTTGAAAGCAACGCTCCATCACAAAGCAAAGGCAATCATAGAGGCGGCTCTCGGGAATCATGTCGTCCTCCCGATCCTCCACGGAGCCGTTGATCCGAGCCAAAAGCCGCACGATGCGCTCCAATTGCATCCCCTCCCGCAGAGCGCTGAGAAGGAGGATCCTGGCCAATTGGCGCTCCCCGTATTTCTTCTCTTTGGGCTTTGCCACCCAGCCCCGCTTCACCCAGTTCTGCACCGTGGAGCTTTCCACTCCCGTCACGGCACACACTTGAGACAAGGACAGGCCTCCCGCGGCCAAAAGCAAGGGCTCCAGCGCGGCAAAACCGCCGCTGAGTTTGCCATCCCCCAAGGAGATCCCCCAAGCACCGTCCCGATTCATTGCTTCTCTTCCTTCCCTTTCAAACTTCCTCTCATAGGTTCACTCTATTGTATCACAAGTTCCTATGAACCGCAAGAGCTTTTTCGCTCTTTCTTCACCCAATGAAGAAAATTCTCGAAAAACGTTTCCCGATCCCCAAGGCGCTCGGGGTGCCATTGCACGCTTCTTACGGGCAAAAACAAATGCTCCGCGGCCTCGCACAGCCCGTCTTGGCTGAAGGCAACCCCTTTCATTCCCCCGCCCGTGTCCCCCACCCCCTGGTGATGGGCACTGTTCACCAAGGCAAAGGAACCGTAGAGAGAAGAGAGAAAGCTTTCCTTTTCCACCCGCACGCCGTGAAAAACATCCTCCTCGCCTTGGTGAAGGGCGGCGCCGGGAAGATGAGCAATGAGCCTTCCCCCCAAACAGCGGGCAATGAGCTGATGCCCGCGGCAAATGCCCAGCACGGGCTTTTTCTCCGCAAGAAAGGCAAAAAGCAAGGCCTGCTCCCGTTCATCCCGCTTTTCATCCACCTGAAAAAAGAGCTCGGGATCTTCCCCCGCCAAGGGGCAAACGTCTCCGCCGCCCGCCAGGATCAGCGCATCAAAGCAGGAACGGTAACAAGGAAGATAATCGCATTGGATCTGCGCCCCCAACAAAGCAAAGGCCGCCTCAAAATGCTCCCGGCGACGGGATGCGGACAGAGAGATCAAAATCTTCATCTTTTCCCCCTCCCCCATTGTTTTTTTCGGGGATTGATGTATAATAGTACTGTATCA
>JAZNGI010000116.1:0-4290 GCA_045576375.1 Eubacteriales bacterium | reverse complement strand
TCTTCCTAAGACCGCTTGGCCTCCGACTTTATCATTTGTAAAGTCTCAAGGAATATGAAAATGGTGAAAAATCTGGTTTTAAGCCGCCGTACAAGGCTTGAGTTTGTGAATTGCCCCGGGGAACCACGGCTGAAGTTGGCTGCAGAAGAACTCGAAAGATTGGTGAAGACCCGTTTCGCTGGAAAAACTGCTCCGGATCAGACCGTTGAGGTTTTCTTTGAAGTTAAAGAGAGTGCTAAAGGTTTTTCTCTGAAAGCTCTGGAAAATGTCCTCGTTTTTACCGCTCCCACCTCTCTTGAGATCCTTTACGCTGTCTACGATTTTGCGGAAGAATATCTCGGTTACTGCTTCTTTGAGCCGGGTATCGACCACCTTGACGTTAAAGGGGGCAAAGTCCTGCTGCCTGTCGGGAAATATGCCATCCGCAACCGGGTTCCCGCTTTGAAGATCAGAGGGCTTGTTCAGGAATTTCCCTTTACTGATGAAGACTATATCATTGCTGACTGGATGGTCAAAAATAAACTCAATTTCCTCCAGACCTGGCTGAAATATTATGAAAATATTACAGCGGATCTTCAGGATTACTTTGATGTGAGAGGTATTGATATCGCCGGCGGCGGACACAACTTCAGCTTCCTTATTCCCGGCGAAAAATATGCCAAAACTCATCCGGAGTTCTTTGCTGAACGCAATGGCGAACGCATCAAACCCTCTTCCGCCAAAAGCGCTCTGCTTTTGAGCGAACAGCTCTGCACCACCAATCACGAACTGCGGGAGGAACTGGTCAAAAATATTATCGAATACAGCAAAACCCATCCCCGTATCGCCTCCTTGAGCCTTTCCCCCAACGACGGTTTCGGCTGGTGCGAATGCAAAGAGTGCAGCAAACTTTACGACAAAAATATTAAAGGCGAACTTTACAGCCTTTCTGAACATGTCCATCAGGCAAATGCCATTTATCATCAGCTTGTGAAATATGTCAATACCCGGCTGCGTGAGGAAAATTGCACTATAACTTTGGGATTCAGCTCCTATATCAATTACTGCCGCCCCAGCGAGGGAATGACGGTGGATAAAGGTATGCGCAGTGCCCTTGCCAATTATTGGAGATGTATCAATCACAAGATCAATGATCCCGACTGTCCCGTCAACTCCAACTACGCCGAGGACCATAAGCGCTGGATGAAGGTCAAAAACGGCGGTATTTTCGGTGTGTATGAGTACTTTATGGGGGTGAATTTCTACATTTCTCTGCCCATGATCCACACCGACGATGTGTTTGACGAAGTGAAATTCTATCAGGAAATCGGTTCCGACGGTCTCTGGACTCAGTTCCATGTCCCACACTGGCATGTTTACGGCATCAACT
Organism: Eubacteriales bacterium; assembly: GCA_045576375.1. Classification (GTDB taxonomy): domain Bacteria; phylum Bacillota; class Clostridia; order Oscillospirales; family SIG627; genus SIG685. The sequence goes on along the minus strand of JAZNGI010000116.1, from coordinate 2,921 downwards.
TTTACTGCATGGCAAATGCCCTGTACGGCAAAAAACGTGGCCCCACCCAGAAAAGAATGTGGAATGCCCTCTTTGGTAAGGATGTCCTTGAAGGCAAACGCTTTATCAAGAAGGTCCACCAGCTTGTACACAGCACCGGAGCCTGCCATATCCCTTATCCTTACAGCCTTTTCAACCGCACCGACCTTAAAGATTATGTCAAGCTCCATGAAATGGCAAAAGCCCTCTGCAAAAAGCTCCCCCGGAACGAATACCGCCAGGCGCTGGTGCTGTGGACAGAGTATCTGGTGCGTTTCAAAACATTCTTCGACGATTATCACGCAGGCGTTGCCGGGCTCAAAGAGTTGGAAGCGTTCCGCAAATGGGCAAACGAAAAATGTGCCGGCAGACGGATCTTGCGCTTTTTGTCCTTCAACCGCTATACCGAGGAGATCGGGAAAATGATTTCAGAAGGCAAAAAGTGGCTTCACTTCGGTATTGACTGGGAAGATGCCTATGTGGTGAAACACGCACAAACCATCTTGAAGAAATAATTTTTCAATTGCGCTGTTACCGATAAAGGTCGATAAAAGAGGTTGAGGGAGTTGGGGCGGGGGAAAAAGACCTTTCCTCAAAATGATGTGACCCCCAAAAGTTGGACGATTAATTTACGAAGAATGGGTCCGATATTCTACCGGACTCATTCCGTCCAATATTAAAGATACTCTTCCATTGTTAAAATAGCAAATGTATTCCTCCAATTTTTGCTCAAAATCATCAATAGAACTAAAATTTTCTTCAAAAAACATTTCAGTTTTTAATCTTCCAAAAAAGTTTTCCATGGCACTGTTGTCCAGACAATTTCCTTTTCTTGACATACTCTGTGTTATGTTGTGATCTTTGAGCATTGTTTGATATTCCTGCATTTGATACTGCCACCCCTGATCAGAATGCAGCAAAGGTCTTGAAGTTGTCGGCAGCCTTAGAAACAATTTATTCAACATATCTTTGATTTGATCAAATGTAGGTCTCCTACTTATTGAATGAGCTATTATTTCACGGTTGAACAAATCCATCACCGGCGACAGATAAACTTTTTCGTTGCAAATTTTGAATTCAGTCACATCAGTCACAAGCTTTTCATAATGTTTCTTGGCACTGAATTGCCTGTTCAATATATTGGGCGCAATTTTTCCAACCAACCCTCTGTATGAACGGTATTTGCGTGTTTTTCTTTTTCCTTGCAAAGAAAGCTCTTTCATCAACTTCTGAAGTGTTTTGTGGTTTATCGTGTAACCATATTGCCGTAAAACAATATGTATTCTACGATAACCATATCGCCCCTTATTATACTCAAATATTGTTTTGATTACTTCCTTTATATGGTCGTATTTATCAGGCCGCGACATATTCTTCAGATGGTAATAATAGGTACTTCGGGGTATCTTGGCAAGAGCAAGCAATTGATCTAAGGGAAAGTTTTGCCTTAATTCTGTGACGATCTTGACCTTTTGCGCTTTGCTTGCTCTTCCTGCAGAATTAAGGCCCTCAATTTTTTTAAGTACATGTTCTCCATGCGAAGGTACTCATTCTCTGCAAGGATTGCTGCTAAATCATACTCTTTCTTTGTCTTTTGCCTGGGAGAAGGAGGCAATGGCTGTTGTTTAGGCTCTTTTTCCATAAATCCACTTAGTCCTTTTGAATTATAAATATGCCGCCAGTACCGGACAGTTTGCCGATAACAATCTATTTCTTCCCGAGTGGTTACATCCCAGTATTTCCTGATTGCGCTTCGAAGAGGCAAACCGTTGTTTACAATGTCTAATATAACCATGATTTTGAATTTTGCATCATAGGACATTGACTTTTTTGCATTTTTTTCCATAAATATGCACCCTTTTGTTGTGTCCAACATTTGGGGTGCATATCACAAAAGGGCTTTTCCACCGCCCCAACTCCCTCAACCTCTTTTATCGACCTATGTCGGGAACATCGCCTTGAATTTATGCTCTTTTCATGTTATAGTATGTGAGACACGGTGATTTCAACACCCCCGAAAGGGGAATCAGGGACTTTTTTTAATGACGAAAGAGAGAATTTATCAGGAACGCTTTTCTGTTGTGCGGAAATTTTATGAAAATGACACCCCCGGTGTCAACTTCTGCAATCTCTGGTACCGTTCCGCAAAGGGCAGAGAGAAGGCTTTTTTATGTTCAGAAACGGTCAAACTCCCCGGTTCAGGGGCGGTGACGATGCGCACCACCTTTACGGCGGAGCGCAAAGGAACTCTGCTGCTCGGCGTAGGTGTTCGGCGGCACTTCAAGGTTTTCTGCAACAGGGTCTTTTGTTTTTCCAATGCAGGTGAAGGCACTCTTTACGATGAGTTGGCTCCTGAAAATCATCCCTTTCTCGTTCCCGTTGAGCGCGGGGAAAATCTTCTTGAAATAGAAATCGAAGCAGGATTTCCTTTTGCCCCTTTCTGCTGCCGTCCCCTTGAAAAAAGCGCTCTGAAACTGCCTGTTGTGCTTTTTCATCCTGTTGTCACCCGCATCGGCAGAAATGAGGCAACTTGCGTCTGCCGCACCGCCGGAGCTGTGGGGTGCGGGATCCAGTACAAAGCTGAAAATGCTCAGGAGTGGAACTTGCTCTGGGATCAGCGGGGGGGATTGATCCGCCGCCGGGATCTGCACAAATTTTTCCTGAAAGATCTTGAGGAAAACACCGTTTATCATTACAGGATCCTTATGATCGACCCCCGTGATCCCGATGTGAAGCGTTACAGTAAAGTTTACTCTTTCAGAAGCGCCCCGGCACATACCCATGGGAAATTCAGTTTCTTCTTTACTGCCGATCCCCAGTTTCCCCCCGCTCAGCAAAAGAAGCTCCTCAAAGCTCTCTTTGAAGCAGGGCAGGTCTCTGAATGTGATTTCCTCGTTCTCGGC
>JAZNGI010000115.1:0-5320 GCA_045576375.1 Eubacteriales bacterium | reverse complement strand
CCACCGACGGGGAATACGCAGTCTGCACCTCTCTCATTCCCAAAAGCGGCGTGTGGAGCTTCAAGGAATCCGGCGGGGGAGACGATGGCAAGGATCCCAATCTGATGTATTTCTGCTTGGGCAACCAGCTGGGACGGATGGGTTATAAAACCACCGCCTATCACAACCATACCTATACCTACTACCGCCGCGACCTTTCCCACCCCAATATGGGTTATACCTTCTGGGGCTTGGATCTGAATGAAAAATACGAGTATAACCTCAAGTCAAAGCTCAACGAGTATTGGCTCTGGCCCAGAAGCGACGTGGAAATGCTTCAGGGAACCGTGGCGGATTACATTTCCGATCAGCCCTTCCATACTTACTATATGACCGTCAGCGGCCACATGAAGTACGATTACACCGGAAATTCCATGTCGGTCAGACACAAAGATAAGGTCAGCCATCTGAATCTCTCGGAAGGGGCCCAGGCATATCTGGCGTGCAACATTGAGCTGGATCGGGCCATGGAGCATCTGCTCAGCGAGCTTCGAAAGGCGGGCATCGCCGACAAGACCCTCATCGTCATTTCGGGGGACCATTACCCCTACGGACTGGACGGTGCCGACGGTTCTCACGCCGCCATTGAAGAGCTTTTGGGCTACTCTCTTGCCAACGAGTACGAGGTGATGCACTCCACGCTGGTGATGTACGTAGACGGCATGGAGCCCGTCACGGTGACCAAGCCTTGCAGCAGTTTGGACGTGCTTCCCACCATTTCCAATCTCCTGGGCGTGGAATACGATTCCCGCCTCCTGATGGGAACCGATATTTTCTCCGACTCACCGGGGCTTGTGATCTTCCAGGACAGAAGCTTCATCACCGAGGCGGGGCTGTATATGTATAAGAAAAAAACCTTCGTTCCCAACGAAGGCTATTCCGAGGATAAGGCCTACATTTCTTCCGTTACCGATCTGATCTCGGGCCGCATTGAGGCCTCCAAAAAGATCCTGGATCTGGATTACTACCGCGTTCTCTTCGGAGAAAACTAAAAAAGCAAAAGCGAGAGCTGAACTCAGCTCTCGCGTTTTTTTATTGTGAAAGGGCGGCGGTGCTTTCGGGAGGCGCAGAGGAAAGGGGAGGGGGTTCCTCCTTTTTGTCGTGAAAGGCCTTAACGGTCCTGGAAATGTCGGAAAACATTTTCACGTCCTCCCAAGTGCCGTCGCAATGATCCGAAAGGAGAACCAAAAGGTAGGGGTGTTCTTCATACACGATGGCCATATCGTTAAAAGCAGGGTCGGCCCATCCGTGTTTATGGATCAGTAGGTCGGCGCCGGGGGCCTTGATAAAGGGAGAAACGGCCTGGCTCATCAGATCTCGTAAAAACAGCGCGTTTTCGCTTCCCGTTTCAATGTAGGAATAGATCGCCGCCATGCACTTTGTCATGTCCTCGGCGGTAATGTCCTGATAGGTCGTGTTGTGAACGTCCAATTCCTTGCGGCAGAATTGATTGTATTCCCAAAGGGGGTATTCCTCTCGCAACACCTTGAAGGCAGTGTTGTCGCTGATGGTGATCATCAGCCGGATCAGATCTTTTACCGTGTACAGGCTTCCCTCCGGCTCGTTTTTCAGCGTGCCCGTGCCCTCTTGCTTCCACTTGTCCAAAAGCACCAGCTCTTGATCCAGGTCGCAGGCTCCGCTGTCTGCCAGGCGGAGCAGATAAAGGGCGTAGGGCGCCTTCACCAGGCTTGCCGCGTAATACAACACGTCGTCTCGGTACACGTAGCTCTCCCCGTTTTCCAAAGACAGATAGGAAAGAGAAAGCTGTCCGGGGTAGCTTGCCAGTAAGGTGTCCAGCGCCAAGCGCTCTTCTTCATTTAAAAACACCGTGCCCGAGAGATCGCGGGTGCTGGGGGGCACCGTGGAAGGGGGCGCCGTGGTGGTGGGAACGGCCGTGGTGGCGGCAGGCGCAGAGGAGGGGAGCGCCGAGCTTTCGGGCGGGCGGGAGCTTGCCGCCGAGGAAGAGGAAGAAGCGGGGCGGCTCAGCGGTGGCAGGGAAGCAGTTGCGTCAGCTTGGGTGGAGGGATCCGTTTGGCAGGCGCAAAAAAGAATCAGTATCACAAGGCCCCACAGGGCGGCGGTGAGCACGAGAAAAGGTCGTTTCATGGGCTTTTTTCCTAAGTAAACTCCCCCAAGCCCCCAAGGGCTTGGGGGGCACACTCAGTATATCACATTCCCCAAGCAAAATCAATGGGGCGGAATGCTTTTTCTATCGTTCTTCCAGTAATTGGGAAACGGTCACGAATTCGTAACCCTCTTCCAGGAGCTTGGGAATCAGTTGCTCCAGCGCCGAGGGGGTGGGACTGTTTTTTTGGTTGTAATCGTGGAAGAGCAGAATGTCTCCCGCGTTCACGGCTTCCATGGAGGAAACGATGGTTCCCACAGGGGGAAGCTCCCAGTCTCGTGAATCCTTGGACCACAGCACACAGCGGTAGCCCAGGGAGGTGATCTGTTCCACGCACCGATCGTTATAGGCGCCGAAGGGAGGGCGGAAGATCTTGGGGCGAACCCCTGTGATGCTCTCCAGGATCTGAGAGGTTTTCTCCAGTTCCTCTTCCAGCTCCTCTTGGCTCAGCTTGTTGACGGAGGCGTGAGAGTAGGTGTGATTGCCCAGCTCGTGGCCTCCTTCGGCGATCGATCGGATTCGGTTGGGATATCGCTCGGCGTTTTCTCCGATAATGAAAAAGGTCGCCTTTACGTTGTGTTTTTTCAGGATCTCCAGGATCCTCTGAGTGTATTCGTTGTGAGGTCCGTCGTCAAAGGTTAAGGCGATTCGCTTTTGAGTGACGGAAGGATTTTTTCTCACGGGATCCCCGTGGACTCTTGCGGGAAGAAGCGCAAGAAGCACAAGGAAAAGAAGGCCCACCCGCTTCATCAAAGTTCCTCCAGGCTTGCAAAACGATAGCCTTGTTCCTTTAAGGTGGTGAGCAATCCGTCAAGGATCGCCGCGTTGGTTTGGGAAGTGGGGTGGAGCAGGATCACAGCGCCGTTGTGGACCCTCAAAAGAAGTTTCTCCATGGCCTCCGCTTCCGTTGGTTGGTTGTTATTGTCCCAGTCTGCGTATGCCACGCTCCAGAACACGGTTTGATAGCCCAGCTCCTTCACACATTGCAGGGAAGCTTGGCTGAAGCTCCCTTCGGGCGGACGGAAAAACTTTGCCATCTCCTTGCCCGTTACGCTACGGTAAAGCTCTTCCATTCCCAAAAGCTCCTCTCGGATCTTTTCGGGGGAAAGTCGGCTCACGTTGGGATGGTTCATGGTGTGGTTACAAATCAAATTTCCGTTGTCCGAAAGGGTCTTCACCAATTCGGGATTGGCTTCAACGAAATGCTTGAGCACAAAGAAGGCCCCCGTAACCCGGTGCTTTTTCAGCACTTGGCAAATGGTTTCCACGTGGGCGTTGGAATATCCCGCGTCAAAGGTGAGATACAGGACCTTTTCATCCTTTCCCAGATAGACGGCGTTGTTCTCCTTGAGCATTTTTTCGTCGAAGGGGCAGTCGGGACGTTTGTGGTCTGTCACTTTTTTGCAATACCAGTTCATGGCGCCCGATTCGGCGCTTACTGCCGGCAGGAAAAGGACAGCGGCGCATAAAAACAGGGCGATTGCCCGTGCAACGTTTCGTTTCAAAACGCATCATCTGCCTTTCCGCAAATAGTGTGCGCCTTGTGCGAAAGCGTTATCCCCGGCAATCCGCCCCGTTTTTTACAGTTTTTTCAATTCTTCTTCAATGTTTTCAAAGTCGCAAAGCATCTCTTCTTTTTTTCTGGGATCCCTCAACAGCGCGGCGGGATGGTACACCGCCGTGATCCTCACGCCGTTTTTCTCAAACCATTTTCCGTGCTCCGCAGTAATGCGAAAATCGGGCTTAATGAGCTTCATGGCGGCAATTCTTCCCAGGCAAACCAGGAGCTTGGGTCTTATGATCTCCACCTGCTTGCTCAGATAACCAATGCAGGCTTGTTCTTCTTCGGGCAGAGGGTCGCGGTTTTTGGGCGGACGGCATTTGAGAATGTTGGCAATGTAAACCTGGCTCGTTTGAAGGCCGATGGCGCCTAAGTACTTGTCCAACAGCTTGCCCGCCGCTCCCACGAAGGGCTCGCCCGTCAGATCCTCCTTTTCCCCGGGCGCTTCTCCGATGAACATCAAAGGCGAATCGGGGTCTCCCTTGCCGAACACCGTGTTGGTTCTGGTGCTTGCCAAACTGCATCCTTGGCAGGCCTCGCAGGCGCTCTTCACCTCTTGTAATAAGGCTCTCTTCTCTTCCTTGTTCATTTTTTTCTTCCTTTTTTGTATATTTATAATATCCTTTTTTGAAAATTTTATGTTTATGGGTCTATTATACTCTTTTCTGCTCTTCTTTGCAAGGGATTGTTGACAAAGCGCAAGAGAAAATGTTACAATAGAAAAAAAGAAAGGGGAATCGCAATGAAAACGGTTTGGATGCTTTTGTTATGCGCCGTGTTGCTGGTTTCCTGCGCCCCCGCTTTGGAGGAAAGCACCGCGCCCGCCGATCCTTTGCCGCCCTTTGGCGGTGAGGAGGGAACCCTGGGGCTCGTTGTGGACGGAGTTTGCCGCTACACAGTGATTCGCTCCGAGTCCGCCTCCGATGCGGTCATTGCCGCCGCCCGCTCTCTGGACACCTATCTGTTTCATCATTTGAAAACCCATATTGACGTAAAAAACGATTTTGCCGCCCCCCGTCCCTTGGAAATCTTGGTGGGGGTCACCAATCGGGAAGAGAGCCAAAGCGTGCTTTGCACCCTCAAAGAGGAGGAATATACCGTGCGTCGGGTGGGAGACAAGCTCGTTCTCTGCGGCCACACCGACGAGGGCACCTTGAAGGCGGTGGAATGGTTCTTAAAAAACTGCGTGAAAAACCGCGATCTCAAGGAGGACGAGGTGCCGCAGCTGATTTGGCAGTCGGAAGGGATCACCGCCTCTCTCGGACAGTCGGCTTCCCGGAAGGGATAGGTTTCGCTCTTTGTGAATTTGTACAAAACAGAGAAAAGCTTTTTATGCAACCCGCCGAAAAGAACCGTTTTTCTCGTTTTGGGAGAAAAAACCGGAAAAAAACTATAGACAAAATATTAAAAATATATTATAATATGGGGGCAGTTGGGAACGGCTGTCTGCGGAGTTTTCCGCCCCGAAATCGTATTTGTTGTGATAACAAATAAATAAATTTTTTTCCAAAGGAGAAACACAAATGAAGAAAGCATTAAGTGCACTTTTGGTTTTTGCCATGGTCATTGCTTGCTTCGCTTTCACCACCTCCGCT
>JAZNGI010000114.1:0-1670 GCA_045576375.1 Eubacteriales bacterium | reverse complement strand
GGATTTTTTCAGAAACCTCGCCTCTTTGGAACAGGTGCGCATTCCTTGCCGCAAGGAAGGGCTCTGTCTTGTGGGCGCTCCCATGACCCTTCACGAGTCCGTGGAGGATATCACCGAGCAAATGCTTTCCCAAGCCCTCGTCCGTTTGAAGCAGGAGAGCGATCTGGTGCTTTTGGATCTGCCCGCAGGGGGCGGTCCTCTCTTGAATAAACTCGTTGCCTGTAAGGAGCTGGACGAAGTCATTTTGGTCAGCACCGACGCGCCCACCGCTTTGCGAAGCGCGGAAAAATGCGCCGCTCAGCTTGCACGGCTGGGGGCAAAACAGATCCGTCTGGCAGTGAATTCCTACCACGTGGATTCTCCCGATTCCAACAGCGCGGGGTTGTTGGAGATCCTGGAAAACGTGTCCGTTCCCGCCATCGGCGTCGTTCCCTTCGATCCTTTTGTTCCTTTGGGACTCAGCCAAGGAAAGCCGGCCACGGCTTTGGAAGAAACTCCCGCGGCACTGGCTGTGGAAAACATCTTCCTTCATTTGGCGGGGAGACGGGTCGCGCTCTTGGACGGTGTGCTGAAAAAGAAGAAGAGAAACAAGTTATACCGGAAGAAACACAAAGATCATGAAAGCGGAGGAACAGAATGAAAATAGCAATTATTGCTCACAACGAGAAAAAAGAACTGATGGTCCAACTTTGCATTGCTTACTGCGGGATCCTTTCCAAACACGAAATATGTTCCACCGCGGCCACGGGCAACATTATCCACGAGGCCACCGGTCTGAGCGTGGAACGGATGCTCACCGGCGGAAGCGGCGGCATCGAACAGGTCACTTCCCGCATTGCCTGCAACGAAGTGGATCTTTTGCTGTATTTCAAATCCAACAAGGCGGAAGATCCCGAAATGAGCAATTCCGCGGAACTGTTGCGCCTGTGCGATATTTATAACATTCCCGTTGCCACCAACCTTGCCACGGCGGAGGCCATCCTCCTGGCTTTGGACAGAGGCGACCTGGATTGGAGAAACAATTTAAGAAACTGATCTTCATCGGTTTCTCGGAGAATAAAAGGAGGTCCCGGGAAAGAGCGCTTTCCCCGAAGAATTATGCTTCAAAAACCCAAAGGAACCATTGACATTCTGCCCGAAGAGAGCCGCTTGTGGCAGTATGTGGAAAAAACGCTTTGCGATAAGGCGGCTTCTTACGGCTTCGGTCAGATCCGTCTGCCCACGTTTGAATACAGCGAGCTTTATAAGCGCGGCGTGGGTCAGTCCAGCGACATCGTTCAAAAGGAAATGTATTCCTTCTACGATAACGACAAAAGAAACCTCACCCTCCGTCCCGAGGGAACGGCGGGGGTGGTGAGAAGCGTGATCGAAAACGGCTTGGTCAACGAGGCCATGCCTTTGAGCCTGTACTATCTCATCAGCTGTTTCCGCTATGAAATGCCCCAAACGGGAAGATCCAGGGAGTTTTATCAGTTCGGCGCCGAGGTGTTCGGTGCGGACAGTCCTTCCTGCGATGCGGATCTGATGACCATGGTCAGCGATATGCTTTCCACCCTGAAGGTCAACGCCCATCTGGAGATCAACTCCATCGGCTGCAAGCGTTGCCGTCCCGTTTATCATAAGGCTCTGAGGGATTATTTCGGTGCCTACCGCAAGGATCTTTGTCCCAC
>JAZNGI010000113.1:0-3559 GCA_045576375.1 Eubacteriales bacterium | reverse complement strand
CGAATTGGGCCGCCGTTTGCTCGTTGAGGACATCTCCCGAAGCGTAGTAGCTCAGCTCCAGGGCGTTGATCGCCCGTCTCACGTCGCCTCCCGTGGCGCTGGCCAAAAGATCCCACACCCCTTCTTCCACGGGCTTTTCCTTGCCCCGCTGGGAATCCAAAAGGTTCTTTGCCCGCTTCAGCGCCGCGATCACGTCGGTCTTGTCCACCGGCTTGAATTCAAACACCGAGCAACGGGACAAAATGGCCTTGTAGATATAAAAATAGGGGTTCTCCGTGGTGGAGGCAATGAGAGTCACTCTGCCGTCCTCAATGTATTCCAAAAGCACCTGCTGTTGCTTACGGTTGAGATATTGCAGCTCGTCCAGATACAACAGCACGCCGTTGAGCCCCAAAAGAGAGGAGCTTTCCTCCAGCACCGCCTTGATGTCGCTTCCCGAGGCCGTGGTGCCGTTGAGCTTGCGGAAGGTCATATTGGCGGTTTTGGCAATGATCTGTGCCACCGTGGTCTTTCCCGTTCCCGAGGGGCCGTAGAAAATCATATTGGTGATCCGTCCGGATTCCACCAGTCTGCGCAGAGCGCCCTGCTCTCCCAGCAAGTGCCGCTGTCCGCAAACCTCCTCCAGGCTCTGAGGACGGATCCGTTGCGCCAAAGGTACGTGCATTTGTTTCCTCCTGTGGATAAATGAAAAGTTTAGCTCAAAAAGGGATGGGGCGATGCCCCATCCCCCGAAGAATCAATAGAGAGGAAATCTTGCGCAGAGCTCGGCAACGGCCTTGCGGGTCTTGTCTGCTGTGCCCTCGAAGTCCTTGGCGGTGTCGCCCAAGAAGCGGGCGATCATCTTCATCTCTTCTGCGCCGAAGCCGCGGGAAGTGACCGCGGGCGTGCCGATGCGCAGACCGCTGGTAACGAAATGGCTCTGGGGATCAAAGGGAATGGAGTTCTTGTTGGCGGTGATATACACCTGATCCAGCTTCTTCTCCAGATCCTTGCCCGTGAGATTCATGCTTCTCAGATCCAACAGCATCAGATGGTTGTCCGTGCCGCCGGACACCAGGTCAAAGCCTTCCTCCATCAGCGCTCCGGCAAGCACCTTGGCGTTGTCCACTACCTTTTGGGCGTACACCTTAAACTCGTCCTTCAGCGCCTCTCCGAAGCACACCGCCTTGGAAGCGATGACGTGCATCAAGGGGCCGCCTTGAATGCCGGGGAAGATGGCCTTGTCAATGGCCTTTGCCAGCTCCTCACGGCAGAGGATCAAGCCGCCTCTGGGACCCCGCAGGGTCTTGTGGGTGGTGGTGGTCACCACGTCGGCAATGCCCACGGGGGAGGGATGCAAGCCTGCGGCAACCAGGCCCGCAATGTGGGCCATATCCACCATCAGGTAAGCTCCCACCTTGTCTGCGATCTCGCGGAAACGCTGAAAATCGATCACGCGGGGATAAGCGCTGGCGCCTGCCACGATGAGCTTGGGCTTGCACTCCTTGGCGATCTTTTCCACCTGATCGTAATCAATGCGGTGGGTCTTCTCGTCCACACCGTAGCTGACGAAGTTGTAGTACAGACCGGAGATGTTCACGGGGCTTCCGTGGGTCAGATGGCCGCCGTCGTTGAGGTTCATGCCCATCACGGTGTCCCCCGCCTTGAGAAGAGCCACGTAAACGGCGGTGTTGGCCTGGGAGCCGCTGTGGGGCTGCACGTTGGCGTGCTCTGCGCCGAAGAGCTTGCAGGCCCGTTCTTTGGCAATGTTCTCCGCCACGTCCACCTCTTCGCAACCGCCGTAGTAGCGCTTGCCGGGATAGCCCTCGGCGTATTTATTGGTGAGCACCGTGCCCATGGCCGCCATCACGGGGGCGCTGACGATGTTCTCGCTGGCGATCAGCTCAATGTTGCGGTTCTGACGGGCAAATTCGGCTTCGATCGCCGCGCCCAGCTGGGCATCCGCACTCTTGATAAACTCCATATTTTTCTTAACCATCGTTTTTTTCTCCTTTGCTTTATGGTTTATTATTTACTCAATCACGATCTCCGACAGCTCCTCCAGTCGGGCACGGTCACTCACCGATCGGCTGGAAAACGCCAACGAGCGCTTGCAATCGGGGCAGGAAAAGACGATCTCTTCCGATGCCACCCGAATGTCCACGTCGGTTTTTCCGCAAGCGCAACGGATCTTCCCGTCGTAGGCCATATCCTTTATGAGAAACAGCATATCCGAAGCGATCTCGGGGTTGAAAAACTCCACCTCGTCGCTCCCCGCGCTGTCGATCACCATTCCCTCTTGGCCGTCCAGGCCCAGGGTCTTCTCCACGGTGTCCTCGCCCCGCACCTTTTCCTCCAGGGAAAGCACCCGCAGGATCTCCTCGTCGGAGCTCTTCATGGCCGTCTCCACCTCTTCGCGGCTTCCCGCGAAAAAGCAATCCACGCCCGAATATGCGCAGGGAAGCGCAAAGCCCCCCTCGCGGGCAAGCATGGCGCGGCTCACCGTGTAGCGGTGGGGAACGGAGCAGGTCACACAGGGCACCGTGAGCTTCAGCTTTTCTGCACAGCTCTCGGCAATCACCGCGCAATGGCCGCATTGCCCCGCGGCGGAAAACACGTCCTCTTTCCCCTCAAATCTCAGCACCGTGCTTTCGGCGCAATGGGGACAGCGGAACCCGAAAAACAATTCCTTCAAACCCTTCTCCTTTCGTCTCGAACTCCGTGCTATTGACAAAATCCGAAAATCATTTTATAATGAGCTTACCGATCATAAGGAGGAACCCTATGGAATCCATTTACACCATCCCCGTCAACGATGCCTTTGACAAGACCGATACCTGTCCCTTCTGCGCAATGTACGACAAGTTGGAGGAAAACGAGCTGGATCTGATCCTGGGCGCCTCCATGATGGAGCCCGATATCCGCATCAAAACCAACCAAATGGGATTTTGCCCCGATCACTACCAGTTGATGTACAAAGGCAAAAACCGCCTCAGCCTGGCGCTGATGCTGGAAAGCCACCTGGACACGGTGAAAAAAGAGCTCAAACAGGGCCTCACCCTTTTTTCCACCAAAGCCGCCCGAGCCTCTTCCAAAGCCGCGAGCATCAACGATAGCTGCTACGTGTGCTCCCGCATCGGAACGCACCTGAGCAAAATGATCGAAACCGCCTGCATCCTCTGGAACAGCGATCCCGAATTCCAAAAGAAATTCGCCGCTCAGCCCTTCTTCTGCCTGCGCCATTACGAGAAAATGATGCGCGTGGCCCCCGTTTTTATCGAGCGCAAAAAGCTGAACGAGTTTTACAAAACTGCCGAGAAGATCCAACTGGCTTACCTCTCCTCCCTCAAGGACGACGTGAGCTTCTTCTGCAAGAAGTTCGACTATCGCTATCAGGACGAACCCTGGGGCACTGCCAAGGATTCCGTGGAACGCACCATTTCCCTTCTCAACGGCAGAAAGATCTGAATCTCCCGCACACGGGCAAAAGCCCGTGTGCTTCTTTTTTTAGCCTTGGTCTTCCCTGCCCGAGAGCCCCTCCATGTATTTATTCATGGTCCAGGGCACCTCCCTGGGCTTG
>JAZNGI010000112.1:0-2230 GCA_045576375.1 Eubacteriales bacterium | reverse complement strand
TCGCCCTTTTCTTCACAGCAAAGCTCCAGGTGGCGGCAAATGATGGGACGCACGTCGGCGGGGGGCAAAAAGGGTTCTCCCGAAAGATGGGCTTTGATCTGACGGAAGATCCAGGGCTTTCCCAGGGCGGCTCTGCCGATCATCAGGTGATCGCAGGCGGTTTCCCGCAGCATGGTTTGGGCGCTTTTGCCGTCAATGATCTCCCCGTTTCCCACCACGGGGTAATCCGCGCCCAGGGCTTCCTTTACCCTTCGGATGGACAAAAGATCCACGGGGGGCGCGTACATCTGAGCGGCGGTCTTGCCGTGAACGGTGACGAGGCTTGCTCCGCCCCGCCTGGCGGCCAGGGCAATTTCGGGGGCGTTGCGGGTGGCGTCGGTGCGGCCCGCGCGGATCTTCACGCTCACGGGCACCTCCACCGCTTCCCGCACGCGGGCCACGATCTCATACACCAAGGCGGGATCCTTCATCAAGGCGCTTCCGTCGCCGTTTTTTATGATCTTTCCCACGGGGCACCCCATGTTGATGTCGATGCCTTGGGGGCAAAAGCGCTCCGAGAGAAGCTTTGCGGCTTTGGCCAAGGTGGGGGGCTCGTTGCCGAAGATCTGCAGCAAAAGGGGCTGTTCCTCGGGGGCAAAGGAGGCCAGGGCGAAGGTTTTTTTATCGTTGAAGCACACCGCCTTGGCGGAGATCATTTCGCTGACGGTCACGTCGGCGCCCAGTTCTTTGCAGATGCGGCGAAAGGCGCTGTCTGCCACCCCCGCCATGGGCGCAAGAAAAAGCTTGGGAAAAGGCTTCATCCCTTCACGATCTTTTCCACTTGGGCCAAGGTGTCCTCCATGTTGCCGTTGTTGAACACGAAATAATCGGCCATGGCAATGGGGCCGCCCTTTTCCAGGTTTTCAATTTCCGCCACGTCGCGGCTTTGGGCCTGTTCGGGGGTGAGGGGGCGCACGATGCGTTTGGCCAGACGGGAATATCTCACGGCACGGTCGGCAATCACGGCAATGACCTGCATCCGATCGCCGAAGGCCTCCTTGAGCACCTTGTATTCGCTCCAGGAGTACAGGCCGTCCAAGGCCACGCAGGAGCTTTTCAGCTTCTCTTCAATGGTGGGAAGCAACAGCTTGGCAAAGGCGGCGGGGCCGTGCTCTGCGCGCAGCTCTTCTCTCACGGTGCGCTCGTTTTGCTCGTTTTTCTCCCAGCCGCGGCGCTTGAGCTCGTCCATGGTGACACCGCCGAAATACACGAACTCCCAGCCCAGCTTCTGAAAATATTCGCAGATCACGCTTTTTCCCGATCCGCACATTCCTACCAATGCGTATATACGGTTCATTGTTGTTCTCCTTTTTCTTTTCTGAGGATATTTTACAACAGATCCTTCTCGGGGTCAACAAAATTTTCTAAAAAAGTGGAAAAAAAGGAACGGCAGTTGCCGTTCCTTTCCGATGCCGTTCAGCGGATCCCGTATTTTTCGATGATATAATCCATGTCCTTGTCCCCTCTGCCCGAGAGGTTGATGAGCACGGAGCCCTTGCCCATTTTTTTGGCAAGCTGAATGCCGTAGGCCACGGCGTGGGCGCTTTCAATGGCGGGGATGATGCCCTCCATGCGGCTGAGGGTGAAGAAGGCGTCGATGGTGTCGTCGTCGTTCACCACGTCGTATTTCACTCTGCCCAGCTGGTGCAAGAACGCGTGCTCGGGGCCGGAGGAAGGATAATCCAAGCCGCTGGCCACGGAATACACGGGAGCGGGCTCGCCGTTTTCGTCCTTGAGCATAATGCTGTTAAAGCCGTGCATCACGCCCTCGGTGCCGTATTGCAGGCTGGCGGCGTGATCGCCCAGGGCGGGGCCTCTGCCCAAAGGCTCGATGCCGAAGATCTCCACGGGATCGTTCAAGAAGCCTGCAAAGAAGCCCGCGGCGTTGGAGCCGCCGCCCACGCAGGCCACGATGGCGTCGGGCAGCTCCCCGGTCATGGACACAAACTGCTCTCTGGCCTCAATGCCCACCACGCTTTGGAAATCTCTCACCATCATGGGGAAGGGATGGGGGCCCACCACCGAGCCGATGCAGTAGATGCAGTCCTTATACTCCTTGGCGTAGGCGGCAAAGGCGGCGTCCACCGCCTCTTTCAGGGTGGCGAGGCCGTCGGTAACGGGAATCACGTTAGCGCCCAAAATCTTCATGCGGGCCACGTTGGGGGCCTGTTTGGCCATATCCACCGCGCCC
>JAZNGI010000111.1:0-1868 GCA_045576375.1 Eubacteriales bacterium | reverse complement strand
ACGTCCACACTGCAATTGCCTTCCGCAAGGCGGGCAAAATGCTTTGCGATCAGATCCTTTTTCATGCCGTCCACGCCCTCTTCCAACACGGTCAAAGCGGGGAGCTGTTCTCGGTTGAGGTTCTCAAAGGCATCCTTGGAGATAGAAAACATCTGTAGGATGCTGTCACGCATGGCAGTAATTCCCGCAAGGGCTTTTTCGGAAAAGGAAATCTTTTTGCCGATCATTTGAATGCCGATCTCGTGGAAATTCTCGGCGTGGTCGCCGATACGCTCCAGGTCATTCAAAACGTGGAAATACGAACCGATCACCTTTTCATCGCTTTCTTTCACGTCAACGGAGAGTTTAATGAGGAATTTGGTTAATGCGCTGTTGGTAAAGTCGATAATTGCTTCATTCTTTTGGATCCGTTGGCTGTGTCGAGGGGATCCCGTGTCCATGGCCACGAAGGAGAGGACGGTGTTCTCCTCTACCAATCCCAACATATAGTCCATTTCCTTTTTCACCTGAAGCAGAGCCACCGAGGGCATGGACAGCAGGCGGTCATCCACGAATTTGAGAGCCGGGCTCTCTTCGGCTTCTTTTTTATCCTTAATGATGAGGCAAGACAGCTTCACTAAATGCTTGACAAAGGGAAGAAGGATCGCCGTGGTGCTCACGTTAAAGACCACGTGGAACACGGACACCCGCATTTGCAAGGACATGGGATCCTCTCCGGGGAACAGAGAAGTTAACAATCCCACCACCGGCTCTTGGAACAGCCAGATCACCGCGGTAAACAAGGCCGTTCCGATGACGTTAAAGGTAAAGTGGATCCAGGCCACTCGCTTGGAGTTGGCGTGAGCTCCCACCGAGGCCAACAGGGCGGTGACACAGGTGCCGATGTTGGCACCCAAGATAATAAACAGCGCCAAATGCAAAGGCAAAACACTTGCTCCCACCATGGTGATGACCACACCCGTACAGGCAGAAGAGCTTTGCAAAAGAGCGGTGAAAACAACGCCCAGGAAGATCAACAGCAAGGGGAAGTCCACGGCGCGAAAGACGCCGGTGAACACCCGTTCCACCAGGGGATTGCCAAAGGCCTGCTCGCTGCTCATCACTTCCAGGCCCACAAAGATCAGACCCAAGCCGCTGCAAAGACTGCCGGCAATTTTCATTTTTTCCTTTTTGGAAAAGCCCATCATCACTCCCGCAAAGGCGAGAAGATACATGGCCATATTAAAAAAGTCGTTTTTCAGAGCCACCAGAATACCGGTGACGGTGGTACCGACGTTGGCACCCATAATAATGGGCGTTGCCTGCATCAGGGTCATCACTCCGGCGTTGACCAAGCCGATGACCATCACCGAGGTGGCCGAGGAGCTTTGAATAATTGCCGTGACCCCCGCACCGATGCCCACGCCGGAAAAACGATTGTTGCTGATCTTCTCCAGCAAACGCTTCATGCCGCCGCCGGCACTTTTTTCCAAGGCATCGCCCATGAAATTCATGCCCACGATGAACACGCCCACGCCTGCCAGCAACCAGATCAAGCTCTGGATCAATTGCATAATTTCTTCCGGTGCTATCATTTTCTTCTCCTTTCAACGTCCCAAAGGCTTGCGCAGGCAAGACTTCCTGCGATCATTATACCACGAAGCAAAAATACTTGCTTGCAAGGGCATTTTTACGAGGCCGTCAATGGTGCAGCCGCGCACGGCGCGGTGGGGGCAAAGCCCCAGAGGCTTGCCAAGGCAAGTCTTTCTGCGATTATTATACCATGAAGCAAAAATACTTGCTCGCAAGGGTATTTTTGCGAAGCCGTCAATGGTGCAGCCGCGCACGGCGCGGTGGGGGCAAAGCCCCACAGGCTTGCCAAGGCAAGT
>JAZNGI010000110.1:0-7500 GCA_045576375.1 Eubacteriales bacterium | reverse complement strand
AGGGACGCCCCGAAAGATTGGCGCTGGGGGCCACAATGGGGACAGCCGCTTTCTCAATCAGTTTACGGGCAATGGGATGCTCGGGGCAACGGATGGCAACGGTGTCAAGCCCGCCTGTAACGGAATCGGGGATGATGTTTTTTTTCTTCAAAACCACCGTAAGCGGCCCCGGCATATAGTCCCTGACAAGCCGCTCAACAATGCCGTGACTGTCGAGATAGGCGTATTTTTCAATATCCATGGGAGTGGCAACGTGAACGATCAGCGGATTATCGCTGGGACGCCCTTTGGCCAAATAAATATTTTTACACGCCTGAGCATTCAGAGCGTTGGCACCCAAGCCGTACACGGTTTCCGTGGGAAACGCCACCAAGCCTCCTCGGAGGATACAGTCGGCCGCAACACGGATGAGGGCGGGGTCGGGAGTGAGCTGATTGATCTCGATTACTTTGGTTTCCATGGCAGGAAAAAACTCACTCGCTTTCTTGTTGAAGTAATTGCATTTTTTCGTAGGAGGCAAGCTCGTCGATGAGTCGATCAAGTTTACCGTTGAGAACGTTTTCCAGATCATAAAGGGTCAGACCGATGCGGTGATCGGTCACTCTGCCTTGGGGATAATTGTAGGTTCGGATCCGCTCGCTTCGGTCACCCGAGCCCACCTGGTTTTTTCTTCGCGCGGCAATATCATCGGTCTGTTTGGAAAGCTCTTGCTCGTATATCTTTGCCCGAAGCACCTTCATTGCACGGTCGCGGTTTTTAAACTGGCTTCTTTCGTCCTGGCATTCCACCACGATCCCCGTGGGTCTGTGAAGGATTCGGATGGCAGAGTCGGGTTTATTTACGTGCTGTCCCCCCGCGCCGCTGGCACGGTGAGCGGTGATCTCCAGATCGTTGGGATCGATATTTACGTGCACCTCTTCGGCTTCGGGAAGCACGGCTACCGTTACGGTGGAGGTGTGGATCCTGCCCGCAGCTTCCGTTTCCGGCACTCTCTGCACTCGGTGGACGCCGCTTTCATATTTAAAACGGCTGAAAGCGCCCAAACCGCTGACGGAAAATGAAACCTCTTTAAAACCACCAAGCTCGGTTTCATTGGCGTTGATGGTTTCGCAACGAAAACCGGCTTGCTCGGCATACATGGAGTACATTCGGAAAAGAACTCCGGAAAAAAGCGCCGCCTCGTCTCCTCCCGCTCCCCCGCGGATCTCAATGATCACGTTTTTATCGTCATTGGGATCTTTGGGAAGTAAAAGCACCTTCATTTGGTTATAAAGCTGCTCCTTCTTTTCCTGAACCTCTCTGATCTCATCCTTGGCCAATTCGCAAAGCTCTGCATCTCCGGTGGCGAGAAGTTCTTTGGCATCCTCTTCTTCCTGCAAGAGAGTTTGATACTCTCTGAAGGCCTCCACTGCGGGAGTGAGAGATTTATATTCCTGCATGGTCTTGGCATAAAGCTCACGGTTTGTAAGAGTTTCCTGTTGCTCCAGCAAGGATTGCAGTGATTGATAGCGTTTCTCTAATAACTTAAGTTTCTCCAGCATGGGATAAATTCCTTATCATTCGTTCCAATTTGATCCGAGGAAGAGTGAGTTCTTTGGCACAGGTGTTGCAACGAAGCTTAATGTCGCTTCCCAGGCGCAGGACCGTGAAGGCCTTTCCTCCGCAAGGATGGTTTTTTTTCAGTTCCAAAATATCATAAAGATTGATCTGCATCTCTTTAACAAACAAAAAATACCGCGAGAGCATAAAGCACACGGTATTTTTGCATTCTCCCGCTCAGGGTGTTATTGTTGCTTTCTTAATTCACGGTCCAGCCAGATGGTTCCAATGTCCAGCGCTTCAAACAATCCCGATTTTTCGGTTTGCTTTAAAACCTGGATGCCCTCTTTATTGGAGGGAGTGGTCTGCAACTGAACGAAGATCTGATCGCTGATCTCGGTATTCCCCACTTTTTTCGTGGTGAGAACCGTGAGCACCAGCATCACGGGATCGGTGGGTTTTCCGTAGCAAATGATGTTGCCTTCCCGAATTAAGGGCCTGTTTTTATACGTTGCGTATTTTGTGATCTGTTCCACGGCGGATCTCCTTTGGCGACTTTATGTTTTGAGATAACTTTTCAGAAGCTGTCTTAAGATCTCATCCCGATCCAGATGTCGAATGAGGCTTCTGGCGTTGTTGTAGTTAGTGATATAGGTCGGGTCTTCGGAAAGTATATAGCCAACCAACTGATTCAGCGGGTTATACCCTTTTTCCACCAATGCTTCATAGACAGCGGTGAGAACTTGCTTGGTCTTGATCTCCTTATCTTCGTCCGACGCAAAGGAAATCGTTCTGGTTCCGGCGAAATCTGCCATTGTACTTCCCTCCCTTTTAGATTCCATTTCATTATACCATAAGAATGCTGAAAATGCAAGTGAATCAAAATAATTCACATATTCGTAACAAAATAGTGACTGAGCTTGTAAGCCGGGTTCTGTAACAGACGAATCTGTCAACGGTTATCTATCTGGGACGCGCGTTGCCGCACGCCTCTAGCCATCTCGGGCGGTCTGGCTAACCTCGGGAAAATCCCGTGCCCGTGAGATGTTGCTTCGGATAGGGTTTGCAGGGCCACAAAGTCGCCAGTGTGCCGGTGAGCTCTTACCTCGCCTTTCCATCCTTACCGAGTTTCCTCGGCGGTTTATTTCTGTTGCACTGACCCTGAAGTCGCCTTCGGCGGGTGTTACCCGCTATCCTTGCCATGGGAAGCCCGGACTTTCCTCGCCGCGTTTTACGCGACGCAACCGTCCCGCTCAGTCACGATGGTATTATACAATACTTTTATTTTTTTGTCAAATTTATTGAACTAATAAATAAAATATAGTATAATCAAAGGTATCACAACAACAGGAGCCTATTATGTCAGAAAAAAAGAACGGGTTAAGAGAGTATATTGCCGGAAAAACGATTGCGATCATCGGCGCAGGAATTTCCAATGCCCCTCTGGTTCAAAAGTTCATGGAATACGGCTGTAAAAGCGTTTGCGTGAGAGATAAAAAAGAACTTTCACCCCAGACTCGACAAGGATTTGAAAAGCTCGGCGCACAAGTAGAGTGCGGAGATGGCTATTTGGACGGTATCAGCGCAGATCTGGTGATTCGCACGCCCGGACTGCGGCCCGATGCGACCCAATTGGAGGACCTTCGCAAAAAAGGCACCAGAGTTGTGGGAGAAACCCAGCTTTTCTTGCAATTTGCCCCCTGCACGGTGTTTGGAGTTACGGGAAGCGACGGAAAGACCACCACCACAACTCTCATCTCGAAGCTTTTGGAAACCACAGGGAAACGTGTTTACCTGGGCGGAAACATCGGCACTCCCTTGCTTCCGTTGATCGATGAAATGACCCAAGACGATTTTGCCTGTCTGGAGTTATCAAGCTTTCAATTGATGGACGGAGAATACTCCCCCTCCGTGAGTGTGATCACCAATATATCCGAGAATCATCTGGACTGGCATAAAGGAATGGAAGAGTACAAGAGAGCCAAATGCAACATCTTTTCCCATCAGGGCGTAGGTGATAAGCTGGTTCTTAATCATGATGATCCGACCTGTGATGAATTTGCGGCACTTGCCAAGGGAAAGGTTGCAAAATTCTCTCTGAGAGCTCCCGTGGAAAACGGAACCTATCTGAAGGAAGATCGGCTGACAATCTGCAAGGACGGCGTTGAAACCCCGCTGTTTTGCAAAGACAGCATCCGCATCCCCGGATTATACAATGTGGCAAATTACCTTGCCGCCATCACGGCAACCGAGGGGTTCATTTCTCCCAAAGCAGCCGAAGAGGTTGCCAAAAGCTTCAACGGAGTGGAGCATCGTGTGGAATGGATCCGCGATCTGGATGGCGTTTCCTATTATAACAGCTCCATTGATTCCAGCCCCGCCAGAACCATCGCCACCTTGGGAGCCTTCTCTCAAAAGCTCACCGTGATATGCGGCGGCTACGACAAGAATCTCAATTACGAAGTTCTCAAAGAGCCGTTTGCTCAACGGGTAAAACGGGTTTACGTCACAGGACAAACGGCTCCCAAAATTCTCAAAGCGCTGGATATCCCCTTGGCACCTTACACGCTAAGAGAATGTTTTGATATCAAGGAGGCCTTGCTGCTGGCAAGAAAGGAAGCAAAGGCAGGAGATGTTGTGATCCTTTCCCCTGCCAGTGCCAGCTTTGACTCCTTTAAGAACTTTGAAGAACGAGGACGCTATTTTAAAGAACTTGTATCTTCCCTTTAATGGCACCCGACTCGGCGAAACGAAGCTTTCGCCGAGTTTTTTCAATCTTGCTCCATTTTTTCCAAGAGCCTGTAGAACCACCCGGCTGCTCCTGTATACCAGCTCCAGCCTCCCCTTCCCTTTTTTTGATCCGCCCAATAAACATCTCCGGATAAAACATACGGTTCGTTTTTATATTGTTTGAGCAGAGGGGAATTTTGTGCAACGTTAGAAGGATCGAGAGCTCCAAGCAAGCGTTGGAGCATATCTTCATAAGTGGAGCGATGAGAAGGAACGTGCCGTGACAACAGATGCAGAGCCCAACAAAACCAAACGGCTCCGTGGGTATACTGTCCTCCGTTTTCTCTCACCCCCGCCACGTAGCCTCTGATATAGCCGGGGTTGGGCTCGTGATAACGAAAAGGAGGCGAGAACAGCCGCATCACGCGGTTTTTTTCATCAAAGAGAAGTTTGAATGCGTTTTCACATGCTTTCATCATACGGGCACGCCGCGTTTCGGTTCTGTATTTGGGAACATATTCGTAAAGAAAAACGCTGAACGCTTGCGGGAGAACGTCGATGGAGCATTCGGACTCCATGGAAATATCGTTTCCCAGAGGTGTTCCGTCTGCAAACCACGCTCTCGGATACCAGCTTCCGTTAAACGAACGGTCGATGGCGATGATAAGTTCATCGGAGAATTGATCAATGGAGCTTTTTACCGACGAAGGAAGCGAGACAAGCGAGGAAAACCGCTGGAGAGCGATCAATGAAAACATTGCCAGCCAAACACTTTCTCCTCCGCCGTTTCCCACAAGATTCATTCCGTCGTTCCAATCTCCGCATCCCATCAGGGGCATTCCGTGATTTCCTCTTCCCCTTTGCATGAAAAGCTGAATTGCCTTGAGGGCGTGGCTGAGCATCGGTTCTTTTTCCGAGGTGAATCCAAAGGAGGCGTATCGCTCAATCTCTCCCGTCTTCAGAGGTTCTCCTTCCAGATAGGGCAGGTCTTTATTTAAAAGTTCAAAATCCCCGGTGGCTTCCAGGTAATCACACAGAACCCATACCAGCCACAAATAGTCATCCGAGCAACGGGTTCTCACTCCCTTATGGGGCGAAGGGCCGATATTGTGCCACCAATGCAAAACATCCCCTTCTCTGAACTGATGGCAGGCGCAACGAATCAACATTTGTTTTGTAAATTCCGGACGAAAACTTAAATACGCTAAGCTGTCCTGGAGCTGATCCCTAAATCCGAAGGCACCCCCTGATTGATAGAACCCCGATTTTGCTAACGATCTGGAAAATACGGTTTGATAGGACAGCCAAAAAGGAAAGAAGGAGGTCTGTGATCGAGGACAGTCGGTGTTTTTCGGCGTGAGGAGCCCCAGGGCAAACTCCCTTGCCAATGGGAAAATAGATTCATGGAGGGAATTGATCACACGCTCCTTCTGCTCTTGAGAAAAGAACGTTCCGAGGGCAAACCTTACGCAAAACGGTTGGTTTGCTTGTAGATACAACTCTCGAAACAAAGCAATGGTGCCGTCGGACAAAAGCAGAGGGGAATCTTGGCTCATTCTTCCCTCTCCTTTGCTGAAAAGAAAGCCCGTGCCGTGAAAACTTTCCGCCGGAACCGTTCTTGAAAATTCGGCGATATCCCCCTCTTTTTTTACATGCATTTTGGAGGGATATTCACCGCGTTCTCCCATGACGGGGCACACCTTCATGCCGATCTTCAAACTCGTGGTTCTTGCTGCTTGCCCCGTGACTTCCACGTATTTATACGAATATTTCGGATGCATACAAACACGGATCTTATAGCGGAGGCCTTGAAGCTCCCCTTTGTAAAGAGCTTCCCCCGGCAAGTAGCTGACGGAGTCTGCGCAATAGACCATATCCACAGGAGTGAAATTGGGCATCGCCATGATAACGCTCTCGCTTTTCACATCGGAATAAGGATCGTTATTCCAATAAGTGATCCGTTTCATTGCGGCGTTGGACCACCACGTGTATCCGAGATTTTTATCATTGACTACCGTTCCTGCGTTTTTGGAGCACAAAACGTGGCTCCACGGAGGGGAATTCTCGGATTTTTGCGTGATGATAAATCCGTTATCAATGAATTCACCGTCGGTGTGTTCTGCCGGCGGGACTTTTTTCCTAACAGAAAGGGAGGGGTATTTTTCCAAGAGAACAGCGTCGTTATCCAAAAACAGATCCGAAATTGTTCGGAAGAAGTCGAGGGATTCTTCGTTTTCATCAATCGGATGGATCCCGCCGCTCTTCCCCATCAAAAAGCCGCACCCCTGTTGATAAACCGCCTGGGCGAATTCATCGAACTCTTCCCGCCGATAACTATCGTTTTTGACGATAACCACCAGGTCGTAACGGATCCCGCAGAGAAAGTGTTTCTTTTTTCGGGAGATCAAAGGAGAAAGAATATGACGCGTCTTTTCATTGAAAACCAGGGAGAAAACGGGAATATCCCCGGAAATGCCGTAGGACCACAATTCTTCTCTTGGATAGTGTTTGTCTCGGCGGGTGAATTTGGATTCGTCCCGATACATCCAGAATTTTAAAAACTGATCCTCAGCGAAATCGCCGTCGGAGGTGGCTTGAACCCCCATTCGTTTTGCGGAAAGCTCCTTTTGCGATTGGCGCGGATCGTTCATTTTGGTGAAAGAATCCAAAAAGGCGTTCTTGGTTGCTTCCCGATCGTGCCCGCAGACGGTGCAAAACAAAAATCCATCGCTTCCGTTGGCAGCATCGATCATCCTTCTTTGCGTGATCGCGATCTGCGGATAGATTATAGGAATATCCCGGTTAGATCTTAAAAAGAAGTGCTTTTGATCAAAATCGGAGGGCTCTCCGTATTGATAATAGTTTTCGCTCTTTTCCCCTGAGAAAAAGCCCGCCACGGCACAAACTTCGTTTTTCTCCTCCTCCCTCGGACGTCGGATGATCATCAACGCCTCATTATCCAGCTCTTTTAATTGTAAAAACAGATTAGCAAACGAGGGATGAGCGCAATACCGCTCTCGCTCAAACAAAACGGGCATAAAGAGGACCTGTGCCTTTGCCAGGCCGCAAAAACCCGTGACGGTGATGGCAACGCTGAGGGAAGCCGTTTCACTGTACAACGTTGCCAAGCGGATCCGCACGAGCTTTTTGTTGTGACGAATGGCATAATCGCAATAAGTGCCGTAATCGTAAAAGGAATAGACACTTCCCTCGGGATTTTCTTTTCGAATG
>JAZNGI010000109.1:0-5561 GCA_045576375.1 Eubacteriales bacterium | reverse complement strand
CCTTATGTTATTGATGCTGATCGTATCCACGCTCTCTTCATCCATTTGTCTTCCGTTTGTTTTCAAGCTTGGCGTGGAAAAAGGCAGAACTGCCTATTATGTAATGATCGGATTTGTCTGTGGTGCCAGCGTTTTGGCATCAAGTATTCTCAGGGGACAACTTATGAGTGAAATACAGCCCAACCTAATTTTAGCTTTGGTTGCTGTCGTTGGAATCGGCGTATACATTCTTTCTTGGTATTTGTCTGTTATGTTCTTTAGAAAGAGGGAAATACAATAATAGCAAAGGCGTCGCGCAAATGCGGCGCCTTTGTGCTATTTATCCCATTCTTTTCGTTTTGCCCGTCTGACACGGTTGATATGCCGCTCAAAGTCACCGTTAGAGATCAACTCGGCAACGACGAGTTGCTCAAAGGTAGGAACGGTGCAGGAAAAGAACCCTAGCTTTTTTTCGTATTCCTCTGCGAGTTTTTTCGGTAACACCATATAACCGATACGGAACGAAGGAGAGATGGTCTTTGAAAAGGTGTTCATATAAATGACGTTATCCTTCTGAGAAAGGGAGAACAAGGTCTCTTCCGGTTTCCTCGAAACGGAAAACTCGGACTCAAAATCATCCTCGATGACATATCTTTCTTTTTGCTGTGCCCATCTGAGATACTCGTGGCGCTTGGATGCACTTGCCGTTACACCGCTTGGAAAGCTTCTGTACGGCGAGATATGCAGAACGTCTGCCGAAGAGGTCTTGAGAGAAAGACTGTCGATGCCGTCGCGTGTCAGCGGAAGTTTCTCTAAACGAACGTCCGATGCTTTGTAGACCTGCTCGATCTTTTTATACGACGGATCCTCAATGGCAAACACGCGCTCTCGGCCGAGTAACTCTACGAGCAGAGTGTATAGATGCTCCGAGCCGGAACCGATTACGATTTGCTTCGTGTCTGCGAGAATGCCTCGGTTCCGTGCCAGGTAGGTGCGAACGGCATCCCTCAGCTCAAGGGTTCCGAGGTTGGGGGAGCGCTCCAGCAGTCCCGTTTGTTCTCCCGTGTCGCTGATTACCTTGCGCATCGTCTTCCTTAGTACCGAGAGAGGAAAATCGGGATAATTGCGCTTGCCGTGCTCCATTGACAACCTCCTCGGCGGTCTTTCGGATGAGGCGGCAAAGCTGTCGTCGTTACGAAAGACAACGATAAAGCCGCTGCGCTGACGAGCTTCTATGTATCCTTCGTCGCAAAGCAGGGCGTAGGCGTGGTCAACCGTCACGGTGCTGACGGAAAGCTCGTCGCAGAGCAAGCGTATTGACGGAAGCTTCGTATGGTAGGGATAGATCCCGTTTATAATATCCTGCCGAATCTGCCGATATATTTGAAGATAAACGGGACGGTTGGTCTTGTCGATAACGTACTTCATCTGTATATATAATTTTCTCCTTTTCTGACTATTTTCATATATACAAACTTATTATATAATATTCTTGTATAAAAATCAAGGAGTAAAGATCAAGTGTCCCATAACCGTCAAAAAAAGATCGCCGTTATCAACGATTTCAGCGGCTTCGGCCGTTGTTCCATAGCGGCGTCCCTGCCGATCATTTCGGCAATGAAGATACAGTGCTGTCCCTTGCCAACGTCAATTTTTTCAAATCACACGGGATTTGACAGCTTTTATTACACCGACTATACCGACCATATGAATGCGTATATCGATGAGTGGGTGAAATTGGGACTGAAATTTCACGGCATTCTCACGGGCTTTCTCGGCTCGCCGGAGCAGATCCGTATCGTAAAGCGGTTTTTGGAGATTTTCAAGAAAGAGGATAACGTTACCGTGATTGATCCCGTTATGGGGGATTACGGGAAGCTGTATCCCACGTACTCTCCGCTTTTGGCAGAGCAGATGTCTTCGCTTGTGCCTTATGCGGATATTTTAACGCCGAATCTAACGGAGGCTTGCATCCTCACGGGAACAGAATACAAACCCGACATGGACGAAGAAGAGCTTACAAAGCTGTGCGAAAAGTTAAGCCGCATGGGCCCCGAGAAAATTGTGATTTCCGGTCTTGAGCGCGGCGACGACCTTGAGAATTTCATTTACGAAGCAAAAAAACGGCCGCAAACGGTCAGAGAGCACAAGGTGGGCCCCTGCCGTTCGGGAACGGGGGACGTTTTCTCTTCCATTGTTGCGGCGGATGCTGTGAACGGAGTGGATTTTATAAGCTCCGTGGGGCACGCATCTTCCTTTATTGCCAGGGTTTTGCGGCGAACCGTTGCGCTCGATCTGCCGAAAACCGACGGCATTTGCTTTGAAGAATATTTAACGGAAATCTGAGAGGGGTCTTTTTTGATGAGACATCAAAGAATGAAACTGACATGCCTTGCAGGTGTTTTTACTGCCGTGGTATTCGTGTTCACCGCTTACCTGCACATCCCGAGCCATACCGGATATACACACGTCGGCGACGGATTTATCTATCTTGCCGCTTGCATTTTGCCGCTTCCCTATGCGATGTTTGTGGGTGCGGGCGGAGCGCTCCTTGCCGATTGTCTCAGCGGATTTGCCCTTTGGGCGCCGGGATCCGTAATGATTAAAACCGCCGCAGTTTTGTTCTTTTCACGCAAAAAAAGCAAAATTATCAGCCGGCGTAACGTTCTGGCACTCTTACCTGCATGGACGGTATGTATCGGCGGATATTATTTGTACGAGGCTGTGATCACCGGTAATTTTATCGCCCCGCTTTCCGGAATCCCGGGATATATTACGCAGTCGGTTTTAAGCAGCGTTCCCTTTGTTGCCGTCGGACTTGCTGCGGATAAATTGAAGATTCAACAGATGATAAACGGAGGAAAAAACCTATGATGACGATCACGTATCCGGTGAAAAACGGTATCTACGTAAACATGACCAATCGCTGTCCCTGTGCTTGCACCTTCTGTCTGCGGCACAACGGGGAAGGGGTGTACGGCTCCGATTCCTTGTGGCTTGAAAGAGAGCCTACCGTTGAAGAAGTCTGCGACAGTATTGATTCCTGGGATCTGTCTCAATACGACGAGGTCGTTTTCTGCGGTTACGGCGAGCCTACCGAGCGCCTTGACGATCTTTTGAAGGTGGCGGCGCATATCAAGTCCAAGAGCGACGTCAAGATCCGCATTAACACCAACGGTCTTGCCGATCTGATTTGGAATGAAAAAACGGCGCCCAAGCTGAAAGGATTGGTTGATACCGTTTCCGTCAGCTTGAACGCCACCAATAAGGAAGATTATTTTAAGGTCGTCCGTCCTAAATTCGGCATCGACTCCTACGAGGCTATGCTCTCCTTTACCAAGGACTGCACGGATTACGTGCCCAACGTGGTTATGACGGTGGTGGACGTGGTAACTTCAAAGGAAGAACAGGAGATCTGCCGTAAGATATGTGAATCCGTTGGGGCCACTCTTCGCATTCGTCCTTACGAGGGCTGATCAAAGCAAGTCCAATCTTCTTATTGCGGTATTGCTTTTCGTAATGATAATACGTTCTTTCTGAAGGGGATTTATGGAGCGACAAAATAAGAAAGAAGCCCGCGGGTGAGAGCGGAAAGGTCCTCTGCCTGTTTGGGAGGAAGGAAGATCTCGGGATCCCTCACGATCAGATCGGGATCGCCCTTGATGAGGGGCAGGCGAAGGGTAACTCGCAGACCCTCTTTGGTATACACGCAGTCCAGGGTGTGCCCCTCCTTGCTTGCCGCCGCGGCGGCAAGGGAAAAGGGCGTTGCCAGCAGAGACTGATCCAGGCTTTGCCGGTTGTTCACGGAGAACAGGGAGGAATAAAAGGGCGTGGGAGCCATTAAGGTGGGAGAAAAGAGCTCCAAAAGAATTTTCCCGTCCTCCTCTTTGGTTTCAATAAAAAGCCGCTTCACGCCCGCGCAGATGCGAAAAAAGCTCACCAAGTTCAGCAGAATGAACACCGTGGGGCCCAATCGGGCACTGCACAAAAGGTTGTCGGGGCAGTCAAAGGAGAGCAGCGCGTCGGCGTCGGCCAGATCCGAGGCGGTGCGCCGTCTCACCGCTTCCAGCAAATGATACACGCTCACCGTGCGGTGGGGATCCACCTCGTCGCTTCCCTTTTCCAGATCGGACAGGCATTTGTTCAGCCGTTCTCCCAGCTCCGCCAGCGCGGGATCGAAATGGGAGCTTTTGGTTTTGGAGTGAGGCGCTTCCTCCAGGCGCTTGGCGGCAAGGCGCACGTTGTCCAAAAGGCAGCGGACCTGGCCACCGTAGCGGGGCATTTGGTCGGGAGCGATCACCATAGCAGCAGGAACGTGGATCTCAAAGCGTCCGTTTCTCACGTAGCGGCAGAGAAAATAGCGGGAGTAGCCCAACATGGGGCGAATGAGAAGGGCGCTGTCGGAAAGAGGCAGATCGCAAAAGCGGGAAAAGAGACTTCCCGGGCGAATCAGAGGGAAGGCGCTTCTGGCAAAGCGGTTGCAAAAAAGAATGCGGGAGCGGGTGTCGCAAACGTACACCGCGTGGCACAGGGGCTCCAAGTGGGAAAACTCTTCCTTGGCGGCGGGGGCTTGCGTGGGTTGATCAAAGGTTAATTTGGTTTGTTTCATGGTCTTGGGGGGTCTCCCGGAGGGTTTTAAATATCCTATATATTTTATATCTTTTGGCCGTTTTTGTCAATAGGCGGCATGGGTTTTCCCGGCTCGCGGAGCACGGATGACCACCCGCCGTTGCTTTTATTTCTCCCGTGTCAAAAAACGGATATCTGAATCAAATTTCATTAGAGGTATTGTATTTTTGGAAAAAAAGTAGTAGAATAATTTGGAAGAAAAATTCTGCGAGGCAGGAAAAAGGAGAAAAAACTATGATCAAAGTCACCGTTTGGAACGAATTCCATCACGAAAGAACCAAAGAACAGGTGCGGGCAATCTATCCTGAAGGAATCCACAACGCCATTGCGGATTTTCTTCGTTGTGACGACGTGGAGGTCAGAACCGCCACCTTGGATATGCCCGAATGCGGCTTGACCCAAGAAGTACTGGATGATACGGACGTGCTGATCTGGTGGGGTCACGCCAAACACCTTGACGTGCCGGATGAAATTGCTTTTCGCGTGAAGGATGCGGTGAATGCGGGCATGGGCATGATCTTTTTGCACTCCGCTCACGACAGTAAGCCTTTCCGTTGGTTGATGGGAACTCCCTGTAACCTGTGCTGGAGAGAATCCGGCGATTTCGAGCGCCTGTGGGTGTCCGATCCCTTGCATCCCATTGCCAAGGGGCTGGATCACTTCGTGGAGATCCCCGCCGAAGAGACCTACGGCGAACCCTTCGGCATTCCCATGCCGGATCACATTGTTTTCATGGGATGGTACAGCGGCGGCGAGGTGTTTCGCAGCGGTGTGACCTACGAGCGTCACAACGGAAAGATCTTCTACTTCCAGCCCGGCCACGAGACCTATCCCATCTATCATCAGGAAGAGGTACAGACCATTCTGAAGAACGCGGTGAGATGGGCGGCAAGCGAGGGAAGAGTCAGCCTGGGTTGTCCCAGAGTGAACCTGCCCACGGATAAGGAAAACGG
>JAZNGI010000108.1:0-7534 GCA_045576375.1 Eubacteriales bacterium | reverse complement strand
GTATTTTCCGAACAAGGTCAGCACCAGCGCCTCCTGAGGCTTCAGGACCTTCAAGCCCAGCAAGGGGATCCATCCCAGACAGAGCACCGCAAGGCTGACGAGAAACAAAAGGGGATTGCCCGAGGTTTCAATTTCAATGCCGCCGAACACCAGCCCCACCAGGGATGCCGCCAAAAACAGAACGATGAGAACCAGCACAAGCATTCCGTTTTTCTTCTTATTCAAAACGATTTCTTTCATTTCGGATTGTCCTCCTTAATTTGATATCATAATAATATCATAAAGATTTTATTCTGTCAAGATTCCGCCCCGAAAAAATTATTGAAAACTTCTTAAGAAAGCAGTTGACAAACGCCTTCCATGGGTGTATAATGTAGGGGTAAACTTTGGGGTGTAGTCTAGTGGTAGGACAGCAGACTTTGACTCTGCGCGGGTAAGTTCGATTCTTACCATCCCAGCCAACAAAAAAGCCTAATTTGTCTGGTAGACAAATTAGGCTTTTTTGAATGATGTTTGCCTTCGGCAAATGATGTAGGCTTCGCCAATGATGACGGCTACGCCTAATGATGTGTGGCTTCGCCACATTTGGGGCAAACATTGCATCATTGCGACTGAAGGGAGCAACATCATATTTGTGAAGCAAATGCATCATATCGCCGCAAGGCGGTATATCATCAACGACGGCAATGCCGTCGTTGTATCTCATCACGCTTTCGCGTGCATGCCGTGAAGCACACTTAAAAAAAGGGCTGTGTCAAATACTCTTTTTGGGGGTATTTCACACGGCCCTTGCTTATCCCAACAGCAAATAGATGAGGATGCCCAAAAGGACGGTATCCTGGGGGTGATCCCCCTCTGTGAGCAAAAGAAGAATGGCGCCGATGAGCACGAGATCCGAAGTTTTCATGGGTAGGGCGGGTTTCTTTTCTTCCGCTCTTTTGGGGGCTTCTTCCCGACGGAGAGGGACGGGGACCTTTTCCTCCCTGACCTGGTAGGCCTTGAGGCGGTTCACATACTCCTCCCGCTCCTTGGCATGGCGCAGATGGGCCTCGTCGGGGGCAAAATTTAAGGGTTGAGAATACACGGGTTTTCCTCCTTACGT
This sequence comes from Eubacteriales bacterium, assembly GCA_045576375.1. Taxonomy (GTDB): domain Bacteria; phylum Bacillota; class Clostridia; order Oscillospirales; family SIG627; genus SIG685. Next base: position 6,432 of record JAZNGI010000108.1, on the reverse strand, counting down.
TAAAAAGCTTCCCGCGGAATAGACCATCTCAATGGTGGAGGTGGCTTTGATGATCCGCTCCAGCTTTTCTCTTTTCTCCTCGCTCAAAAAGGGACACAGGGCGCGGAGAAGCTCGTTTCTTTTTTTGCAATCCTTTCCGAAAAGGCGTTTCAGTTCCGGATTGTTGAGAATGGATGCCAGGGGATTGTCTTCCGTTGACGGGCGGGCCGAAGCAGGCACCAAGCTCTCCTTTGGCTCCGACGCCTCAGACTGCGTTTTCTCCTCCTTGGGAGCAAGCGCCCCCTTTTCTCCCAGGACCTTGGCGATCCCCATGATCCGCTCCACGCCCTCGGGATCCGAGAGCATGGCCTTGATCTTATCTGCCAGCTCTTCCATCAGTCCTTCTTCTCTCCTTCAGAACCAACGCCGCTCAGGATCTGAGAAACGGTGTCCTCCCCCACGGCGCGGATGATCCCCTCCAGATCCGACGGCTTTAAGCCGCTCAGCACACGGCGCACCTGCTCGGTGTCTTGACTGAGCTTTTTTGCCTGTGCCTCCCCCGCCCCTGCGGCGATGGCGGTTTGGCGGATCTTTTCTCTCAGTACCTCGTCGTTTTCTCCCAGCAATTGCCGTAACATTTCCTCCGGTTTCATGGCGGTTCCTCCCTTACCCACGGTATTGTTACTGCCAGTATATGCCGAAGAAGAAAAAAAGATACCGCAACAACCTCCCTCGGGGGAAAGCTGCTGCGGCACTCTTTGCCGTTATGTTGTTCTCAGATGATGTCTACCATTACCTTCACATTGTTTTTAGCGGCAACGGCTTTCATCACGGTACGGATCGACTTGGCGATCTTTCCCTGTTTGCCGATCACCCGACCCATATCGTCCGGTGCAACGGAGAGCTCCAGGTGGAGATAGTCCCCATCCTGTCTTTCGTTGACCACAACCTCAGCGGGGTTCTCGACAAGAGATTTTGCAATATCGATCAAAACTTGCTTCATAAATGAATCCTTTCAAAGGTTTAGTCGATCGCGCCACTCTTCTTGAGAATGCTTCTGACGGTTTCGGTGGGCTGAGCGCCGTTGGAGATCCACTTCTTTGCCTTATCGGCGTCTACCTTGATCTCGGGGGGATCCATAAGAGGGTTGTAAGTACCGATCTCTTCGATGAATCTGCCGTCTCTGGGGTATCTGCTGTCAGCAACGACTACGCGGTAGAAGGGGTTCTTCTTGGAGCCGAGTCTCTTCAATCTGATCTTAACTGCCATGGTTTGTTTCACCTCCTGAAAAAGTGTAAATGATTCTATTTCATTTCCCGCGTGTTTCCCTTGCGGGATAAGGGATGCGATTTAAAATCCGAAGGGCATTCCTTTTCTGCCGAATTTCGGTTTCTTGCCCGTGAATTGCTTCATCATCTGCTTGATCTGATCATACTGCTTCAAAAGGCGATTCACGTCCTCCACCGCCGTGCCGCTTCCTGCGGCGATGCGCTTTTTGCGGGAGGAATTGATCAGAGAGGGATCTTCCCGCTCGGCGGGAGTCATGGACAGAATGATCGCCTCGGTGCGCGCCAACTGACGCTCGTCCAGCTTGGCGTCCTTCAAGGCGCCCGGCTTCATTCCCGGGATCATGCCCATAATTTGATCCAGAGATCCCATTTTCTTGATCTGTTTGAATTGATCCAGATAGTCGGTAAGGGTGAAGGAGGATTCTCTGAGCTTTTTTTCCAGCTCCTCCGCCTTCTTTTCATCAAAGGCCTCCTGGGCTTTTTCAATGAGGGACAGCACGTCTCCCATTCCCAGGATTCTGGATGCCATTCGGTCGGGATGGAAGGGCTCCAGATCGTCCAGTTTTTCCCCCACGCCGATGAATTTGATGGCTTTGCCCGTGACGTGTCTGACGGAAAGGGCGGCGCCGCCTCGGGTGTCGCCGTCCAGCTTAGTGAGGATCACGCCCGTGATGTCCAAAAGCTCGTTGAAGCTCTGGGCCACGTTAACGGCGTCCTGACCGGTCATGGAGTCGATCACCAGAAGGATCTCGGTGGGGCTCACCTGTTCCTTAATGCTTTTCAATTCGCCCATCAGCACTTCATCAATGTGCAAGCGGCCTGCGGTGTCGATGATCACGGTGTCGTGGGCACCTTTTTCCGCTGCCTTCAGACTTTCCCGAGCGATCCGCACGGGGTCCTTCACGTCTTCCATGGCGAACACGCTGACACCCGCGCTCTCTCCCACCACCTGCAACTGCTTAACGGCGGCGGGACGGTACACGTCGCAAGCCACCAGCAAAGGGCGTTTGCCCTGCTTTTTCAAAAACTTTGCCAGTTTGCCCGTGTGGGTGGTTTTACCCGAGCCCTGCAGACCGACCATCATGATCACGGTGGGCGGCTTGGGGGACACGGTGAGCTTTTCGTTTTTCTCCCCCATAATGCGGATGAGCTCTTCGTGAACGATCTTCACGATCTGCTGGGCGGGCACCAGGCTTTCCAGCACCGACTCCCCCACGGCCTTTTCCGTGACGGAGGCAACGAACTCCTTAACTACTTTGAAGTTGACGTCCGCTTCCAAAAGCGCCAGCTTGATCTCTCGCATTCCTGCCTTCACGTCGGCAGGAGTGAGCTTTCCTTTGTTTTTAAACTTTTTAAAGGCCTCCGCCATCTTGTCCGCAAGACTTTGGAACACGGTTTCACCTCACAGTCCGAACAGAGCCAGGATCTCTTCTCCCAGCTTTGTCACTCGGTCCTTTTGCGCGCCCTCGCTTTCCTTTGCACAATCTCCCAAGCGCTCTACAAGCTCTGCCAGCCGCTTTCTTTTTCGGGCAAGCTCCAGGCTTTCTTCAAAGCTCTCCAGCTCGGCGGCGGTGCGAGTGAGAAGATCTCTCACCCCCTGGCGGGAAATCGCAAGCTCTTGGGCAATCTCAAACAGGGAAAGATCTTCCCCGTAGTACAGCTCGAAGGCTTTGCGCTTTTTTTCGCTGATGAGGGGAGCGTAAAGATCGTAAAGCTCGTTGAGAGCAAGATTCTTTTCAAACACGCCGTTCCCTCGCTTTACTGTAAAGTAAATTTCTTTACAGCGCATATTATACCCACTTGGCGCTCCTTTGTCAAGGCACCGATAAAGAATTTACAAATTGTTCATTTTTAGAGGTTTCTCGGGGATCAAAAGGCGCTGAGAGTCCTTTACGGCACACAAAAGGATCGGTGCAAGGGAAGCGTTGGTGCAAAAAAAGCGAGATTCCCGGTGTTTTTTGCCAAAAACGGTTTGAAAAATAAAAAAAATGCGAGTATAATACTCTTATCCCAAAAAGAAGGAAGCAAAGTAATGGAGACCCGCAAATATCTCGTTCCCGATTATTTCCCCCGATTTCAATGCAAAATGGGAGAATGCCGCAATGCCTGCTGTCAAGGCTGGCCCGTGAGCATCAATATGGAAAAATACTTTGAACTGCTGGGCGCCGACTGCCCTTACGAGCTTCGGCAGAAACTGGACTGCGCCATGCATCTGCAGGATCGCCCTTCTCCCGAGAGCTACGCTTTTTTGAAGCACCGCTATGACGGAAACTGCTATTTGCGCCACCCCGACGGCAGATGCGGATTACAGGTGTGTATGGGCGAGGACATCCTCCCCGACGTGTGCCGCCTGTATCCCCGAGGGATCCGAAAGGATGCCGACGGCTGCGAATGCTCCTGCGCCAACAGTTGCGAAGCAGTAGTGGAGCTGTTGTTACAGCAGGAGGAGCCGATTCGTTTTCTCCGCCTGTCCCTTCCTTTGACCCCGCCTCCGCACTTACCCACCCTTTCCGCCTCGGGCGCTTTGGGAAGAGAAAACAAGGTGCGATCCCGTTGCATTGCCCTGCTGCAGGACCGAAGCGCTCCCCTGCCCCTGCGCCTGCTGAAATTAAAAGAAGCCCTTACTCTGATGGAAAAGGCCACCCGAGAAAAGGATGAAGCAACGCTGGATCGCTTGCTTACCGAAAAAGATGCCCTTCCCGCCGTGTCCCTCCCCGCTGCGGGAGAAGAGGAGCTTTCGGCGGGGTTGATGCTGACAAAGGAACTGACCGAGCTTCTGGAGCAACAAAGCGAAAGCCTTCACGCCCACACCCAAGAGCTCCTTGCCCGATTGGACACCGCCCCCTCTGCCTTTGCCCTATATCAAGAACAGACGCAAGTTCTAAAGAAAGTGCTCCCCCAATGGGAGCGGTTTTTCGAGCATCTTCTCACAAATCATCTGTTCTTTTCCCGCTTCCCCTTTCAGGATGGAAACGAAACCATGCAGGAGGCGGCTCAAGCGCTCTGCGTGGTGTACGCCCTTGTGCGCTTTCTGTGCGTGGGCACCTGCGCCCTGCACCCTTCCCCCCAGGCCGTCATTGACCTGTGCGCCGCCGCCTTTCGCCTCATTGACCACACGGATTTTGAGCACGCCCTTTTCCGTTGGATGAAGGCCCGCTCCCTCAATGACAGCCCCCTGCTTTCCTCTTTGGTCACGCTTTGACCCCCATTGACAAAAACAGGGAAAAAAGATACAATAATAGATACAAAACGGCAAAGCACCGTGCAAAAAGCAAAAGGAGCACTGTATGAAGGCTTTGATTTTAAACTCCGGTTTGGGACACCGCATGGGCGTTCTCACCAGTGAGCATCCCAAATGTATGACCGAGATCACCGCCGAGGACACCATTCTCAGCCGCCAGCTCAGACTGTTGGCCGCCGCGGGAATTCGGGAAGTGGTGATGACCACCGGTTATTTTGACGAGGTTTTGGTGGATTACTGCCATTCTTTAGGCTTGGATCTGCATTTCACCTTCGTGAAGAATCCCCTTTACGACAAAACCAACTACATCTATTCCATTTACTGCGCCAGAGAGCATTTGCAAGACCAGGACATTCTGCTGATGCACGGCGACCTGGTGTTTGAAGCTTCCGTTTTGGAGGACCTTTTGGCCTGTGAAGACAGTTGCATGAAGGTCAGCTCCACCGCTGCCCTGCCCCAAAAGGATTTCAAGGCCGTGGTGCACGGCGGCAGAGTGGAAAAAGTGGGGGTGGAATTTTTCACCGACGCTATGGAAGCTCAGGCGCTCTACAAGCTCAACCGAGAGGATTGGGCCGTTTGGCTCAACGAGATCTGCCGTTTTTGCGAAAGCAACAACTGCAATTGCTACGCCGAGGCCGCTCTCAACGAGATCACCCACCGTTGCCCCATTACGGCCTTTGACGTTAAGGACCGTTTGTGCACCGAGATCGACACCCCCGAGGATCTGGCGGCGGTGCGTGAAAAACTCCGCCTGTGGGAGAGCCCCACGGTGTATATGTGCTTCTCCACGGATATGATCCACAGCGGCCACATTGCCATCATCAAAAAAGCGGCAAAGCTTGGAAAACTCACCGTGGGCGTTCTTTCCGACGAGGCGGTGGCAAGCTACAAGCGCTTTCCCCTTCTTCCCTTTGAAGAGAGAAAATCCCTGATGGAGAACATCAGCGGCGTGGAGAGGGTGGTGGAGCAAAAGACCCTCAGCTACGCGGAGAATCTGAGAACCTTACGCCCCACCTACATGGTTCACGGGGACGACTGGAAGAAAGGCTTTCAGAAGCCCATCCGCGACGAAGCGGAGAAGGTGCTGGCAGAATACGGCGGAAAGCTGGTGGAATTCCCCTACTCCCACGAAGAAAAATACGCCCAACTGGAAAAGTTTTCCCGCAAACAGCTTGCCATGCCCGATCTGCGCAGGGGCAGACTGAAAAAGCTCATTGAAATGAAGGGATGCGTGAACGCCATTGAGGCCCACAGCGGCATCACGGGGCTGATCGCAGAGAAAACCACCGTGTTGCAGGATGCAAAGACCTATCAGTTTGACGCCATGTGGGTATCCAGCCTGTGCGACAGCACCGCCAAGGGCAAGCCCGACATTGAGCTGGTGGATATGACCAGCCGTTTTCGCACCATTGATGACATTATGGAAGTCACCACCAAGCCCATTATTTTCGACGGAGACACGGGGGGACTCACCGAGCACTTCGTGTACACGGTGAAGAGCCTGGAACGAATGGGTGTTTCCATGGTGATCATTGAAGACAAAACGGGGCTGAAAAAGAATTCTCTCTTCGGCACCGCGGTGCAGCAGACCCAGGATTCCATTGAAAACTTCTGCCAAAAGATCCGCGCGGGCAAAAAAGCGCAGATGACGGAAGAATTTATGATCTGTGCCAGAATCGAAAGCCTGATCTTGGAGCGGGGCATGGAGGACGCTTTGGAGCGCGCTTTTGCTTTTACGGCCGCGGGCGCCGACGCCATTATGATCCACAGCCGCAAGAAAGATCCTGCCGAGATCTTTGAATTCGTGGAAAAATTCCGCAGGAAGGATACCGCCACGCCCATCGTGGTGGTTCCCACCTCCTTCAACACCGTCACCGAGGAAGAGTTTAAAAAGCGGGGCGTGAACGTGGTGATCTACGCCAA